>PWUG01000191.1 GCA_003562605.1 Syntrophomonadaceae bacterium
ATGTCGTTCCGCGTAAGAGGCGGAGCAAAGGCTGCCCGCGATGTTTTCGATGCTTTCAGCCGCATCTTTCGCGCCACTGACCTGGGAAGAATAAAATCAGTTGCCACGATCCCCGCTATCTCGACCCACTCACAGCAGGGTGAAGAAGGCCGCAAGCTGGCTGACATTCCGGCAAACCTGATCCGGTTATGTGTCGGAGCTGAACATCCCGACGATATCATAGGCGACCTCGAAAAAGCATTGTCTGTCCTCGATGGAAAAAAAGTAAAATTCACAGCACCGGAATATTCTTCAGGTGGAGCATCATCTGCATCTTTAAGAAAAACGGACTAAAACCAGCTCTTACAGCACCAAACCCGTCAACATTAACAGCACAATCATTTAATGGAAATACCACACATAAGAACTTACAAGAAAGTGAGGAATCTAATGAAAACTGCAAAGGTGTTTGCCTGGCTAGGATTAGCTGCAATGACCGTTGTGCTTATAAATGGTTTTATTAACGGAAGCTTCAGCCGGGATGGCGCCGCATTACTTGCTAATCCCTGGGGGATCGTATCTATTGTTGACCTTTATGTCGGCTTTGCTCTCTTTTCTCTGTGGATAGCATTTCGTGAAAAAAACCTAATCCTGGTTATCGTTTGGATCATACTGATGATGGTCCTTGGCTTCTTCACCGCGTCTGTTTATGTATTAATTGCGCTCCATGGAAGCAAAGGTGACTGGTTAGTATTCTTCCTGGGTGATCGTAAAACAGAATTGCTTCATAAGGCGAAATAAATTCACCTTATGAATTATAATATACTGGCTGACCGTCATCCGGCAAAAATTTTTCACCCAAAAACCCGGTGCTAGGTGGGCTGCATAACACCAAAAAATACCAGCCAGGCAAGGACACTCTTGGCCACCAGACTTAATACAATATAACCTCTTTCACCGTATAGATAGTCGGCCCATTTGCCGATTTTTTTATACTGCAGAATCATGTTTATTGGGAAAAGGTTAAAAAATACAAAATACGATCCGATAATCGCATACACAAACCAGGGTACTTCAGCCGGGTCGGCATTGCCCAGGGCATGTAGGATAATGACTACCCAGGGGCCAATTCCTGCAATACAGCCAAACACAAAGGGTGACCAGTTGGTTTTTTCAGTATATTGATTAATTTTTTCCATCAGCAGACCAAACCAGTTCATGGAAGCATTGAGGATAAAGATCACAATAAGGGCCCCGATATCGTAGACCCCAAATAACATGGCAATTAAAAAGATCATTAAGGATGAGCTGAGAGAGTATTCGTACCAGCGGAACTTATTGATTCCTTTCTCTAAATCCCGGTTATAGATCTCGTTGGTTTTAGGCATGATAATAATAAAATGCGCCAGGGCCGAAAGCAGCAGGAAAAACGACACAAACATCGCAAATGGAACCTCTCCAAGCTGTTCCGGGTTGGTAACAAGGCGCATGATTTGAGTATCAAACTTTAGAAAATAGGACCAAACCGGGGTTCTGAAATTACTGATTTGATCAATGGTTAAAGCAAAATATAACATTAATGCACCCTGGGCAAGGTGCAAAAAACCCATTACAAAATTGAATTTCCTTAGATAAGTTAAACTAATCCGGCTTGGCTTTCCCCGGTGCCTTTCTTTTTCAAACTCCGCTATTTTTTGTTTTAGCTCCAGTTTTGAACTCTCCGGTTCCCGGCTATCATACCTCTGCCCGGCAGCGGGATGCTTTTCCTCAACAAGCCTGCCCTCTTCCCATATCCCGGTAGTTTCTGATCCATCCGGATGAACCATTGTTCCCTGCCCGTGCCTTTTACCCTCTTTCCATTCACCGACAAACATGGTTCCGTCAGGTTTAGTTAATGTTCCCTGGCCGTTTGGTTTATCGTTCTCCCAATCGCCGGCATATTTAGTCCCATCCGGCCGGGTCCATATTCCCTGGCCGTGCCTCTTCTTGTTTTTCCATTCACCTGCATACATCGTTCCGTCCGGGTAAGTATGCACTCCCTTACTCATTTAAATCCCCCTTGCCAACAGAATTAAAACCCTTTTAGCCATAAACAACTTATTTAAATACCGCCCTGTGACCTTTATATTTTACCATGAATTATAAGATATTATAATCCAATCAGCTGCCGGCCTGTTTTCTTTAACCCTGCATTGTTTCGAAAAGTTCTTCATTCTGCCTGCTTTTGACCTGCGGGTGATTATTTTGATATTATTGACCCATGGAATCCATGGATAAAACCTTTGAGAGGGTTGTTTAGTTGAAAACAAAGGGAAAAGAAATAATCGAAGAGCTAAAATCCGTTGTTACCGGCAAGACTTTAGATGCCCTGCTGCCCCCGTTATTATTTGTGGTCGTCAATGGAGTTTTCGGGTTGGATATCGCTGTCATAGCAGCCTTGGGACTGGCACTCATGCTGGGGGTTATCCGGCTTGCCCGTAGACAAACCTGGCAATATGCCCTGGGCGGTTTGCTGGGCGTTGCCCTGGCCTCCGGTTTAGCTTACCTTACCCGCAGCGCTGCCAGCTATTTTATCC
>PWUG01000048.1 GCA_003562605.1 Syntrophomonadaceae bacterium
TATTGCGTACATAAACAAACCCCCCGTAAGGACTCGCCGAATCAGGTAGCCCAATGCTTTGCGGGGCTTTAAGAACCGTATTCGTGCGGTTATAAGTCTATTGCAGATTTTAACACGCGTATATGCTATTGTCAATCAAAGTAACGGGTATATCAGCTATTATTCTGTGATGAGAAACTCTTTGCCCCGACTGATAGCAAAATTTACTTTGTTTTCAATATTGCCCTGGCGAATGTGCGGTTCACATCTTTGATTTCTACCTTGGTAACCTGACCTACCTTATCACCAGCCCCCTCTACATTGATTACAAAACCCTGGATGCGGGCAATACCGTGGTTGGGATTGGTAGCGTGCGGTTCTTCGATAGTCAGATCGAGAACCTCACCTGCTTTGACCGGCAGGGCCAGGGCTTTGATCTCTTTGTGGCTTCCCCGGGCAATGATACGGTGCTGCTCGATATGAACATCTTCGCTGCCCCGGATAAATATATGCCGGCCCATTTCGTCTTCGAGCTTTTTAAGATTGCCTCCCCCGCTACCGATAATAATGGCAGCGACTTCGTGGTGCATCTCAACTAAGATAGCCTTGCTTTTCTCTTCCTGAAGCTGCATCTTCAGTTCTCTCTCAATGCGCGTGCTGATCACAAGCGGTGTAAGCACCCTTCCCGAACCTCCGCAGTAAGGACAGGGCTGCTGCAGGTATTCTGAAAGATCCTGGCGCACTTTCTTCCTGGTCATCTCTACCAGGCCCAGGTTGGTAAGCCCCAGGACATAGGTTTTGGTGCGGTCGTTTTTAATAGATGCATTAAGTTTATCCAAAACTTTACGGCGGTGATCTTCAATACTCATATCTATAAAATCAACAATGATAATGCCGCCGATATCACGAAGACGAACCTGCCGGGCTATTTCTTCAGCTGCTTCCAGGTTTGTCTTCAATATTGTGTCGGCCAGATTGCGGCGGCCAATATAGCGGCCTGTATTCACATCGACTACTGTTAAAGCTTCAGCTTCATCGAAAACCAGGTAACCACCGCTTTTTAACCAGACCTGGCGGGCCAGGGCTTTTTCAAGTTCTGCTTCCACCCCGTAGCGTTCAAAGATCGGTTCTGCCTCCTGGTATAACTTTACTTTTGCCTTTAGATGGGGTGAAATATAATCAACTATTTCCCGAACCTTATCGTATTCGTGCTCATTGTCGATCAGAAAGCTACTGAACTCTTCGACGAAAAGATCACGTGCAATGCGGCAGGTGAGTGAAAGATCCTGATAGAGAATAGCCGGCGCAGCTTTTTGCTGAAACCTGGTTGATATCCGGTTCCAGAGCTGAACCAAAAATTTGAGATCCTGCTCCATAACCTCGATTTCAACTCCCTCCGCTACCGTGCGCACGATCAGTCCAAGCTCTTCCGGTTTTAATTTTTCCACCTCACGGCGCAGCCTGTCACGCTCAGCCTGGCTTTCTATTCGTCGTGAGACACCGATATAATCCGCCCCGGGTACTAAAACCAGGTAACGTCCGGGTATTGTAATCTGACCGGTTACCCTTGCACCTTTACTGCCATAAGGCTCTTTGACTACCTGGACCATTATATCCTCTCCAACCCGCAGCAGTTTTTCAATTGAGCCTCGGGCCGGCGGTGGACTTTCATCGTCCCAATCGGTGAAGATATCGTCCACGTAGAGAAAAGCGTTTTTTTCAAGCCCTATGTCGACAAAAGCTGCCTGCATTCCCGGCAGGACATTAGCTACAATCCCTTTATAAAGATTTCCCACCACCCTTTGCTGGAGCGGTCTTTCAATGTCAAGTTCAACCAACTTCCCTTTTTCCAGCAGGGCAACACGAGTTGCCCGGTTATCACAGTTGACTATAATTTTTTTATCCATAATTTATTCACATCCCTTCAGACAAAGGTTGCAGGCTTCCTTTTTGATTAATCAATATACGTTCACGGTGCAGTTGCCATTTACAGGATATAATGCCTTCGGCAGCAGGATCTGATTCCAACTGCTCAAGCAAAAAAAAAGGGGAGATACCGCCCCGACTACCGGCCTGCAAAAGCAGGTTTAATACCAGCAGCTCATCATCCTTCCTGTTTATTATTTCTGCCTTGATTATATAAGGACGGACGTTGGTGTAAGTTGTTTTCTTCTTTTTCGTTTTACGTTGAACCATGATTTCTTTCCTGGCCATTAATCGTTCCAGAGAAGCCTGGACTAATTCAAAATCAACCTCATTACCGGATTCGCATTTCAGGGTTGCAAGATACTGAGCAGCACCGACCAGGGAAGCCAGTGAAGGCTTATCAAGAGCCACTTCGAATGCACCCGTTAGTTCCAGCGCTGCAGGCAGCTGGGGACTCAGGGTATTGATAAATTGTTCCGGCTGGATAGTTTCACTAAAATATATTTCACCGTATTCTTCCGCAGCTGTAACGCCAAGCGGCAGGGGCAGGGCCAGGGCCAGGCGCGGATGTGGATTGTAACCCTGACTGAAAGCCAGGGGCAGCCGGCTTCTACTTAGAGCCCGCAAAAAAAGGCGCAGCATATCAAGATGTGAAATATAGGCCAAAGGCATTTTACGTTTAAAAATGAAACAAACCCGGCTCATAATTCTCTCCTTTGGTCCAAATCAGCAGAAATGGCGTTTTGGTGTTCGCGAATAAATAATTCTTTATTTACACCGCAGTAAAGGTGATCCCAGGGCAGGTAGTCGTCATAATTAAAGCGGCGGTAAGCATAAGACCCCGGGTCGAGGTCAAGTTCCCGGAATGCTTGCTGCCAGAGTTTAAAAGAGAAGTGTTCCGACCAGCCATCGAAACGGCATCCCAGCTGCCAGGCTTTTTCCAACAGCGGGGCCAGGGTCCGATCTCCGCGGGCAAAAACTGCTTCCAGAAGGCTTGCCTCAGCTTCATGCCAGCTATAATCGAATCCTGGCATTTTCTTAAACCCTTTTCGCAGGATCTGCTGGCGATCAATAACTCTTGATAGCTCCAACTGTGGCTCCCATTGAAATGGTGTATGCGCTTTAGGGACAAAGGTAGAAACACTGACCGAAATATTCAGACTGCCCTTAACCTGATGTATAAAATGCTTTCTTATTCTTTGGCAAAGGTTAAGAATCGCCTCTACATCAGCATCTTCCTCAGTAGGAAGGCCAATCATAAAATATAGTTTGAAGCCCTGCCAGCCGGCTTCAACAGCATCACCCAGGGAGGCAAATATTTCTTCCTCGGATATATCTTTCTTAATTACCCGGCGCAGGCGTTCAGAAGCCGCCTCAGGTGCAAAAGTCAGGCTGCTGCGCCGCCCGCGGTGCAGTTGATCAGCCAATTTAACCGAATAGGAGTCCAGTCGCAGTGAAGGAAGACTGCACTTAACATGACCTCCTGCCAGAACTTCATCCATTTCATTAATAAGGCTGTCGATTTGCGGATAGTCTGCACTACTCAACGACGAGAGTGAAATTTCATCATAGCCTGTGGCAGCAATCAAAGTTTCTGCTGTTTCGACAATCTTACTTTGAGAACGCCTGCGTACCGGACGGAATATAAAGCCGGCCTGGCAAAAGCGGCAGCCTCTTCCGCAGCCACGGAACAGTTCGACTACAGCCCGATCGTGAACTGTCTGAATATATGGAACTACAGGAGCAGTTGGGTAAGGCGCACTGTCAAGATCAGCTGCAATCTTTTTCTGGATAACCGGCGCTGCACGAGGGTCGATTTTTTCCATTCCACAAAGTACTCCATCCCGGTAAATTGGTCTGTATAGCGCCGGGACATATACTCCATCTAAAGCAGAAAGCCGGGATAAGATTTCTTTGCGTTCTAGATTTTGACCTTTCAAAACACCAATTTCTCTCAGCAGGTCCGGTAAAAATTCTTCCGCTTCACCCAGGACAAATAAATCAAAAAAAGGTGCCAGTGGTTCAGGGTTAAAAGTACACGGTCCGCCCCCGATTACCAGGGGATCACTTTCAATGCGCCTGCTGCTGTAAAGGGAGATAGAGGCCAGATCGAGCATATTGAGTACATTTGTATAACTTAACTCGTATTGCAGGGAAAAACCAACCACATCGAAATCAGTTAAAGGTTTTTGGCTTTCAAGGGCAAAAAGTAGCTGATCATGCTCGCGCATTAAATCTTCCATGTCTGCTGCCGGGGCAAAAACGCGCTCCATAAGCAAATCAGGTTTGCTGTTAACACACTCATAGAGGATTTTCAAACCCTGGTTGGACATACCTACCTCGTAAAGATCAGGAAAGGCAAAAACCATTCGCACAACAGCCTGATCATGTTCCTTTAGACAGGCATTCCACTCATTGCCAAGGTAGCGGGCCGGTTTCTGGACCCTTGAAAGCAGATCACTAATTTTACCTTTCTCGAAAGGCATCCAGCTCACCAACATTGTTTTAAATTTTAACTTATATATTCTTATTTTACCAGTTTAGTATTTAATTAATATGAATACAAATCTGATTATAGTGACAGGGATAAGAAGTCCTGCCTCTTATCCCTAGCTTATCAAATTATTATGCTCCTATGATACCATATAATTCCTGCTCATATAAGAGTCTCCTAAATAAGGCCTTTTTCCCTAAAGCTGAAAAAACAACCGTCGCCAATAATGATATGATCACGTATGGATACTCCTAAAATATTACCGGCATCTACAAGCCGCCTCGTTACTGCCAGATCTTCCTGGCTTGGTGACGGGTCTCCGCTCGGATGGTTGTGAACAAGGATTACCGAAGCAGCACTTTTACGCATAGGTATATTAAATATCTCCCTAGGATGTACAATCGACGCACTGAGACTGCCAACTGATATTTCTTCTTTGGAGATAACATGGTTCTTGGTATTTAAAAGTAGGATTTTGAAGTACTCTTTTTTCTTATAACGCAGTTCTTCCATAAACAGATCTGCCGCCTGCCTGGGGCTGGTAATACTGCCGCCTCTCTCAGGGGGTGTTGTAGCCAACCTGGAACCCAATTCCAGGGCAGCTTTAATCATCACTGCCTTGTCGGGACCAATACCTCTGTTTTCCTGCAGCTCCTCCAGGGAAAGACCGGGCAAATTTCTCAGGCCCCCTCCGCGAGCAAGAACTTTCATCGCCACCTGGATAGCTGACTGATCCCTGTTGCCAACGCGAAGCAGGATCGCCAACAGTTCTGCATTTGAAAGAGCCCCGGCTCCTAAATTTTTCAACTTCTCCCGTGGCCTTTCCTCGGGCGGTAAATCCCGAATCATTATTGAATCATTACTCATGATCGCCATCCCTTCTTTTTTGCATTTTTATCATCATATTGTACAGAAGGTTCAAAGGCAGCCCGACTACATTAAAGTAGCAGCCCTCAATCTTTTCCACAAACAGCGCCGCCCTGCCCTGTATTCCGTAGGCACCGGCTTTATCCAAAGGTTCACCTGTCGCCACATAGGCATCAAGGTCACTTTCAGATAGATTTGCCATCCACACTTTAGTTATCGAAGCCCTGCTTTCATATTTGCCGGAAGCAGCATCGAGTAAAGTCAAGCCGGTTAAGACTGAATGTCGATCTCCGCTCAGGAGCCGGAGCATTTGTAAGGCTTCTATCTGATCAACGGGCTTTCCCATAATTACCCCCCGATGAAGAACGACTGTGTCAGCAGCAAGGATAATGCCTTCCTCCAGGGGGCCGGAAACTGCAAGGGCTTTTTCCTGAGATAGGCGGACAACCATTTCATGAGGCGCCAGGCTGTTGTATTTTTCTTCTATAACATCAGGTATTGTTATTGTAAAAGGTATTCCAACCTGGCGAAGAAGTTCGGCTCGACGCGGAGATGCAGAGGCCAGTACCAGGTTCATAAGTTAACACCTTCCTTGCTCTTATTGAACATCCGCCTGGTCACCCCTTCAAGAAAATTTGCAGTGACACCGGTAAAAATTCCTGTTGGTACGGACAGCAGCAGAAGTAGAGGATAATATCCCAGCAACAGGTCCGGGTTGGAAATAATCAAGCTGGCCAGGCCCAGCTGTGTCAGGTTATGAGCTGCAGCCCCAAGGACACTAACCGAGATCAGGCTGACCAGTCCTTTTTTCTGTAATGAAAGGACCAGGGCCATGACCAGGCAGCTGGTAATACCGGCAGTTATACTTAGCCAGAAACCAAAACCAAATAGGCCGCCAACAAAGAGGCTGCCAAGGACAGAACGCAGGATGGCGATAAGAAGCCCGCTGCGTAAACCGAACAGGATCAAGGTTAAGAGGGTAATAATATTGGCCAGCCCGAGCCTGACTCCGGGAACCGGCATAGGCAGTGGCAGTGCTGATTCAACAGTGTGAATAACCACAGCAAAGGTGATCAAAACCGCCAGATAAGTCAGATAGTTTAAACGATTGCGCAGTTTTAAACCCGGTTGGCCCATAATTATCTCCTTTCGAAGGCTGGGGTTAAAACATAAAAACTTCGCCCTCACCCTAATCGTACCCTGTTACTTAAAAAGGCAAGTATTATTTCAGGGATGCAGTTCGACAATTCCTTCAAGGCCGGAAGATACTAATATTTCAAGATCGGGAGTAATCAGGATGCCCTCGACGCCAGGCAGTTCTTCAATCAGAGCCATGCCCCTTGCAGGGCCAAGGACAAAAACGGTCGTCGATAAAGCATCAGCCTCAATAACTGTTTCAGCAATAATTGTTACACTGGTCAAATCGATGGCCGGCCTACCCGTCCTGGGATTAAGGATATGGTGATACCTGGCTCCGTCTGCTTCAAAAGCACGCTCGTAGTCCCCTGATGTTACCACTGCAACACCTGAAGCCGGTAAAACAGCGATGATTTTATTATCCCTGGGATGGCGTACTCCTATTTTCCATGGGTCTCCACCAGGACTGCTTCCAATTAAACCAATATCACCGCCCGCATTGATAAAGGCATTCTGCACACCTGCTTCTGTAAGAACCTGCAGGGCCCGATCGACAATAAATCCCTTTGCAATACCTCCCAATTCCATTGACATTCTTGCATCGGGCAGGTAGATGGCAGATTGTTCTTTGTTTAATTCGATCTTGTTGTAATCAACCAGCGCAATGCTGTTTTCAAGTTCTTTTTCTGAAGGCACCCTGTATTCCTGGCCCAGAAAACCCCAGATGTCAATTAGAGGGGCTATAGTCGGATCAAAGGCGCCATCGCTCAAAGTGGCAAAATCGATGGCTCTCTCCGTAACATAAAAAACTTCCTCACTGACCTGCACGGGGTGCAGCCCCGCTGAACTGTTGATCATACCAATATCACTGCCCTGGATACTACGGCTGAAAAGTTTTTCGAGCCGCTCAATTTCTGCAAAGATTTTTTCCGCGATTTCCTCTACAGACTCACTGCTGCCATCAGTTAGGCGCACTTCAATTGAAGTCTCCATTGTTAACCGGGAAATCACGTGCAGATTGTTAGAAGATCTGCCCGGGTGGGAAAAATAAAGAAGGATGGCCAATAATAAAACCGGAATAAAAAAGTGCAGCCTTAAAGACCTGCATTTTGAAAGCGCATTTTTTTCGCAAGTATCATCTTTATTTATCTCTGACAAGAATAAACTCCTTTAATTGGTACGTCCGTAATAGAAAATCACAAATAAGACAATGCCGAGAACGAGGAAAAGGAGCAAAGTATCGAAACTTAAATTTTTTGTCGTCCACTTTGAAGGATCAAAACGCCCTGCTTTCTCTTTTTTCTCAGAAAATCTTTTCTCCATCTCGTTTCTGGCTTTCTGACCGGCTTTATTATACACACTGTCAAGTTTCCGATCAGCATCAGATGTCTGGTCGGCCAACCTTTTTGCTGCTTCCCCGGTTTTTCTGTATGCTTCATTTAATGCCGAGTCCATGTCTGTCGAACGATCTGCCAGTTTGCGGGCCATCTCTCCTGACTTTTCATAGAAACCATCTATTTTCGTATCCATTTCGGTAGAACGATCAGCAATTTTGCGCGCCGCTTTTCCTGACTTTTCATAAAAACTGTCCAGCCCTGAATCAAAACTGCCGATATAGCGGCACCATGTCCTGGCTGCACTACCTGATCGATCGTAAGCATTATCCACTGAGGAGTCAACGAAAACCCCGGCCCGGCAGGTAACATCCATTAAGCGGTGCGTGACGGGCTGGTAAATAATAGCATAAACACTGAGCCACCAGGGCGGTTTCCAGTCGAACCAGCGCCGGTAAGCTCCGGGGATATAAATAACCGCGGCCAGAACTACGACAATAAGCATCGCTTCCAGGGGATGCCACTCAAAAAAATGGAAATGATAAAGGTGGTCCATACCGTATCCTTCATATTTGAGCATCTCTGCTGCCGGGACAAGGATCCGTTCCAGGATCAGGTTCGGAAAAAGGCCGATCCCGATAATTATCAGGGCAAAACTGCCAAGCACAGCATTAACCGACAGGGGCAGCTTGTAACTCAGATCCAATTTTTTAGGCACCGGGCCAAGGAAAACGCCACGAAAGAGCTTTATGAAGTAGCAGATAGTCAGGGCACTGGTTAAAACAAAGATCTTCTCTGCCAGGTCAATGCTAAAAAAGCCATAATCTTTGTATGCTATAAGCAGGGCATCGTGAACCAGGGTTTTACTGGGATATCCGTTAAAGCCGGGGATACCGGCAATACCGAAAGCGGCAACAATAAACGTAACCGCAACTAGTGGCATTTTCTTAAGCATTCCACCCAGGCGGGAGATTTCCAGTTCATGGGTATACATATAAATAGTCCCGACCATCATGAAGAGGCCTGCTTTAAAAAAAGCATGGTTGATTACGTGGTAAACAGCACCGGCGAAGCCCATCCCCCCCTCAATACCCATAAAGGTTGCCACGCCCAGCCCGGTGGCGATGTAACCGATCTGGCTGACACTGCTGTAGGCCAGAATTCTTTTCATATTACTCTGTAAAAGCGCCATTACCGCACCGGCCAGCATAGTAACTATTCCAATCCACATCAATACGTTACCAATCATAAAGAGGTAAGATACATCATTGGGGCTCACTTCACCGGGCGATGAAAAGAGGACCAGCGAAACTCTTAAAATTCCGTAGGCTCCGCTTTTAATCAGAATTCCTGAAAGCAAAGCGCTGGCCGGAGAAGGGGCCACGGGATGGGCCTGGGGAAGCCAAATATGCAGTGGTACCAATCCTGCTTTAATCCCAAAACCGATCAGAAAAAAAATATAGATTGCAGTTCGCTGCCCACCCAGCAACTCGAGAGCAGGGACAATTTCCACTGAACCGGTAGCGCCAAAGAGCATCAGTATAGCAAAAAGCAAGGCCAGACCACCAAAAATGCCCAGGTAGAGGTAAAGAATGCCCGCCCTCATTGCTTGAACATCCTGTTCATGAATAACCAGGACGAAAGAACTTAAAGTCATCAGTTCAAAAAATAGAAATAGTGTAAAAAAATCACCGGCCATCACTACACCAAGTGTAGCGCCGAGAGTAAATATAAAAAAACTGTAATAGCGGCGCCGGTTATGTTCCAAATCCATATAAGCCAGGGAAAAAAGTGTGGCCAGGAACCAGACAACGGTGATCAGGAAAGCGAAGATCCAGCTGATCAAGTCGACCTTAAAAAAAAGGCCCATCTGCATGAAGTCGATCAAATCGAAGCTGACAGTGCCTGTCAGGGCAAACGGGAAAAGCATAATTACACCCATAAGTGCGGCAAATGAAACAACAAGGGCGCACACCTTACGGGCCGTCTCCCAGAGATCTTTTAAAATGTAGATACCTATCCCAGCCAACATTGGCAGCAGGGTTATCCACAGCGGTATGCTAGAATAGTAAAGTTGGCCGGCTTCAATAGCATAATCCGGGGCTGCGGCAAACAACTATAGGTTCCCTCCCAGCAGTAGGAACGCTGCAGTCAGGCGTGACAGGGCAAAAACAATATTATTTGGTGTCAGGCCAAATATAAACGTGCATAAGGCCAAA
>PWUG01000160.1 GCA_003562605.1 Syntrophomonadaceae bacterium
ACCCTCTTCCCAGATCTGGTCCAGTGTTATATCGACGCCTACCCTGGTGTTGTATCTTATCTCCACCCCGAGTTCGGTAACCAGGGCAATCTCGGCATTGAGGATATCGCGCGGTAAACGGTAGCTGGGGATACCCACTGCGAGCATGCCGCCCGCAACGGGCAGCGCTTCGAAAATGGTAACATTATAACCTTTTTGCGCCAACTGGTACCCTGCATTCAGCCCGGCCGGTCCGGCACCTACTATGGCCACCCGATCAGCGCCCGCCGGAGGTTTAGAGTATTTTTTCTTTTTATCATAATCATTCCTGGCCCCGAAATCGGCCGCATATCGCTTTAAAAGCCTGATCGAAAGTGCTTGATCATAAGGCTGCCGGTTGCAGTTAGATTCGCAGGGGTGGACGCAGACACGGCCCAGAGTGCCAACCAGCGGGGTCTTTTCGCGGTTTACAGCCAGCGCTTCTTCATAATTGCCTTCCCTGATACATTCAATATATTTTGGAATATTTATATGGGCAGGACAACCGTTACGACAGGGGGCAGTCAGTATGGGACGATATTCACGCTCTTTTTCAGCTGCAGGGCTGTTACCGTTGAGGTATGCTTCAAAATCCTCTCTAAAATGCTTCAGGGCGTGCTGCAGGGGTACCGGGGAAGAGATCCCCAGCTCACAAAGTGAACTGTCTTTGATCAGGGCGGAGATTTCCTCCAGATAGTTAATATCTTTTTCTGTCCCTGTTCCTGCAGTTAAAGCTTCAAGGCAATCGGCAATAACCTTACTGCCGGCTCTGCAGGGGATACATCGTCCGCAGGATTCATTCTGGACGTTATAGAAATATTCTTTAAGCGCTTCGATCACATTGACTTCAGGATCGACAATTATCAGTCCCGCCCAGCCTACTATCGCTTTCAGGTCCTTGTGGTCAAGCTTTGAGGGGACATCAAGTTCTTCAAGATCCATTCGGTCTTCTAATGCTTTTTTTCGTTCATCAGTTACTACTCCGTTCCAGCTGCTAAAAAATACTTTGGCCATTTATCCCTCTCTCTCCCCACTAAAAAATCACTGAGCCTTTTTAGACAACAAGATTAACCTTCGTCATCTTTTAAAAAATTCCTCTCAAGGTTTTACTATCCTGTAAATATTATAGCTTAGATAAATCGATTTTTTTATGGATACGCGCTGCCTGTACCGCCAGTCCAACAGCGTTATCAGCGGCATACCGGGGCTGGGCAAAATATAACTGTTTTCCGGTGATTTTTTCTTTTAGCCGCTCCCTGATAAAAAGATTGGCTGTAACACCGCCGACCGCCAGCACCCCTTCAAATTCATTTTCTTCCCGGGGGAGGCTGTTTACCGCTATAGCAATTGAATCGGCAATACAAATTTCAATAGCCCGGGCTAAATCTGCTTTATTGCAACCCTTTTCAAGCAACCTTTGCGCATGGCTTGCCGGTCCTGAAAAACTTATCTCCGTTCCCGTAATTGCAACAGGAAGGGTTAAGGCAACTTCCTGAGAGCGGGCGGCCAGTGCTTCCAATTGGGGCCCGGCAGGAAATTGAAGGCCCATCGCCATACCGAGGCGATCTATAAATTGGCCGGCATTCAAATCTGTACTGCCACCACATATTTCCAACTTCAGCTGCCCTTCTGTTTCTTCATCTGAAGCTATAATCTCTGTTGTTCCCCCGGAAATGTGAAGGACCAGGTAGCGGCCGCGAGAGAGCCCTGCCGACCATAAGCCGGCCATAACATGGCCTTCCTGGTGTGAAGAGGGCAAAAATAAAAGGCTCATGGTTTGCGCTAAGAACGAACCAAATGCCTCGGATACTTTGAACACAGGCATGTATGAACCTTCAACAGGGCGTGGGCGGGTTGAAGATGCGACTGCAGATATAGTCGAATCTTTTAAAAAACCGGCGCCGTTTTCCCACAGGTAAGGCATATTGGTAATATGAGCGAAAACCGCCTCTGATTGACGCATTCCCAGGCTGCCCTCTTTTACAGGCAACGGCAATCTTTTATCAAATATAAGCTTCTCATCCCGGTCAACCAAAGCCAGGGAGGTTGTGTAGGCCGAGGTATCAAGCCCGAGAAATAAGGATTGCTTACGATTCTCTTCCAAGCGCTTCTCCTACTACACGGTCTAAAATACCATTAATGAAACCGACTGCTTCACCGGTGCTCCCATATTTCTTGGCCAACTCCAAAGCCTCGTTAATCGATACGGCATGGGGAATATCAGGCCGGTAAATTATTTCATAAAGGGCAAGCCGTAAAAGGTTACGATCAACCGCGGAAAGGCGCTGCAACTCCCATTTAACCAGGTGTTTACTAATCGTATTATCAAGGGTCTGACAATTTTCTACGGTACCGGTTACCAAATCACGGACTAATTGTTCCTCATCACTTTTAAGACTGAATCCATCGAGAGAATTATACAATGCCAGTTCGGCTCTGCATTTGCCGATATCAATTTGAAAAAGGGCCCTGAATGCTACATCTCGCGCTAAACGCCGGGACAATAGGTATGTACCTCCATGCTGCCAGGGTTATTCAGTTCTGCCCCTTTAACAGGAACAGATTGAAATACAGGCTGATCGGGCTGCTTCCGTCAAAAGCCGCTTCAACCCTAAACCAGCCTGAGTAATTAAAGATCTTCTTTTGAGGAAAATAATCTCCTGAAAAAACGGCCGATATTATTACTTGCTTCCAAACGCCATCCGATCAACAACCCTATACCGATACAAAGAAATATAAAGATACTCAACCAAAAACCGTAATTGATCACCAACAGGGCGAAGATCAGACCGAGCAAGCCGCCTAATATTTTTCCCCAGTGTTTATTTATTAACAGCCACCAGTTTAATTCAGACAAAGCATGCTCCTCCTCGTATCTCGTATCTTTTTTACCGCTTATTTTTTGGAAGCGGCCTGGTCCATATTAACGTTCTCCACTGTAACTTTTACTTCGTGGACAGTGATTCCGGTTATCTCTTCCAGGTATTCCTTTGTTCTTAATTGTAAATCGTTGATCAAGCCGGGAAGGGCAACATCAGGCATAACCGATATGCGGATCCGGACAACCAAACCGTCAGGTGTAAAAGCAACTTTCCTGCCGGCATCTTTAATACCCTGGGTTTGCTGTACAACCCGCAAGACCATATTTTCAACGGCGGTAATCGAGATCATAATCTCTCCGTATTCACTGCCCTTTAAGACGGCATTGCCAACCTTTTTCGATGGGCGCAGCCCCAGGGCAAGCAAAATCAGGGCGATGAGCAGTAAAACCGCCCCTGTTGCCAGTAGAATGTTTTCACCAGCCCACACAGGCGCAGTTACTGCCAGTCCGGGTACTAAGTCGTAAGTAATTACCAGCAGGAAAAGAGCGCCACCGATGAACAGAAGCCCAAGGAATACAAGAATAATGCGGGCAACTGCTTTCATGCTTACTCCCCCTTTAAAGTACGCTTTTTTGCTTTACTGTTCTTTTTCTTCTGCCACTTCCACAATTTCTGCTTCTTCTTCCGGTTCTTCATCTTCACCCTTGGGGAATTGAATGCCCTGGACATGAACATTTACATGAGCAACTTTTAAACCGGTCATATCCTCGACCGCCTTTTTGACGCTCTCCTGAATGTCCCAGGCTACATCAGGAATACGGACCCCATAATCTACGATAATAAAAATGTCTATTTTTGCTTCTTCAGTACCGACTTCAACCTTAACACCTTTGGAAAGGTTGCGGCGGCCAAGCACCTCTGCAATACCACCGCCAATACCCCCGCTCATTGAAGATACACCTTCAATTTCAGTTGCTGCAAGGCCGGCAATGATCGATACCACTTCGTCGGCAATTCTGACAACGCCCAGTTCAGATGGTAATGTACGGCTTTCTTCTTTAGCCATTTTTCGCTGCCTCCAATTTTTAAATTTACCCTTTGGATTATGTCCTGCTGCTCTAATTATATCAGACTCCACGATCCGGTTCAATTGTAACGGACCCCGGAGATTATAACTTTTGGATGCTATTATAATTACTCTTCTTTGTCTTCGATCACTTCAGGCAGTTCATCAGACTCCAGATCCCATTCCTCGTCATCGACCAGAACTACTTCGCCGCAGCCGGGACAGGTCACTTCAATTGACGATTCCTGATCGAGTATGTCGTCATCGACTACTACAATCTCACGGCAGTTGGGGCACTCGATTGAAAACCCGCCCTCAAAGTCATCTTCATAATAATCGTCATCATCGAGGTCTGCATCTTCATCATAAAAATCGTCTTCCAATTCGGTAAGATCATCATCAATCGCTTCGGTATATTCAAACAGTTCTTCATAGTCAACTCTAAGCTGTTCTATCTCGTCTGTCATCTCTTCGAGCAGATCGACCATACGCTGCAGCACTTTCTGCTCCTTGCTTTCATCACCCAGTTCAAGTCCTTCGGTAAATCCTCTCAGATAGGATACGCGTGCTTTCAGATCTTCAGTCATGTCGGGTCCCTCCCTTAATATGAATTATTAGGCTCTTAAGCCCTTTCAACATAGGCGCCTGTGCGGGTGTCAACTTTAATGGAATCACCGCTGTTAACAAACAGAGGCACCTGGACAACCAGGCCTGTTTCCAATGTTGCAGGCTTGGTGGCCCCTGAAGCGGTATCGCCTTTTATTCCAGGCTCCGCCCCGGCAACTTTCAGAATTACAGTTAACGGAACATCTACACCAACTACTTCCTCACCGTGCATTAACACGTTCAGTCGATCATTTTCTTTTAAGTATTTGACTCCATGACCAATTTGTTCAGCTGTTAAGGCGATCTGATCGTATGACTCCATGTCCATCATGTGGAACAAATCATCATCACGATACAGGAATTCCATCTCTTTTCGCTCCAGGTGGGCCCGGGCTACCTTCTCGCCGGCCCGAAAAGTACGATCGACAATTGATCCTGTCCGCAGGTTTTTCAGTTTTGAGCGCACAAATGCAGCGCCTTTTCCCGGTTTAACGTGCTGGAATTCCAAAACGTTGTAGATATCCCCTTCCAGTTCAATGGTTATGCCCGTATGAAATTCATTTGTTGATATCAATGCATTTCCTGCCCTTCATATAGTTCTTATATTATTATAAGTTCGCGGGGGCTTTTTGTTAATAACTCCGGCCCGTTGTCAGTCACGCAAACCATATCTTCGATCCGCACACCGCCCCAATCAGGCAGGTAAATGCCCGGTTCAACCGTTGCCACCATCCCCTGTTCCAAAATAGTCTCACTGCGGGAATTCAACACAGGCTGTTCATGGGTTTCCAAACCCACTCCATGACCGAGGCCGTGTCCGAAATAATTGCCATAACCAGCCTCGCTGATAATGTCACGGGCTACAGCATCAACTTCACTGCACTGCATTCCGGCTTTTACTGCTGCTGCAGATTGTTCCTGTGCTTTATACACAATACCATAAATTTCGCGTCCGCGCTTATCAATTGAACCAAGTGCGACAGTTCTTGTCATATCGGTGGCATAACCCTCAAATATCGCCCCAAAATCAATTGTTACAAGCTCACCTTCGTTCATTGTTTTTTCTGAAGCTGTACCGTGAGGCATGGCTCCCCGTTTTCCGGAAGCGACAATAAAGCGGAATGAAGCTTTTTCAGCGCCATGCTGCAATAAATAAATCTCTAACCCGAGGGCGAGTTCTTTTTCTGACATCCCCGCTTTGATCAGCGACAGGAGATATTCAAAAGCCCGGTCAGTGACTTTTGCCCCCCTGCGAAGGATGTCAAGTTCGGCATCGCTTTTTATTATACGCTGCTTTTCGGCAGTCTGATCAAGGGGAATCAGCTCAATGGATAATTTGTCGCTCATTTCACCGTAAACTGAGTAGACAACATGTTTCGACTCAAAGCCCAGCCTAATCCAGCCGGCATCTTCAATCAGCAAGGCCAGGGATTTATAGAGGTCGTCCTTCCAGCGTTGAATTGTAAACAGCGGCGCCTGGGCAGCGGCCTGATCAACATAGCGAAAATCGGTAACCAGGTAAGCCTTATCATGGCTGATCAACAGTACTCCGTCTGTACCGTCGAACCCGCTCAGGTAACGGCGGTTTACCGGGTTGGTTATAATCACGGCATCAACATTTTTTTGTTCCAGAAGTTCCCTGATCTTTTTCAGCCGTTCAGCCATAGATTTATCCTATCTGTTTTTTACTATATTAACCAGGGCTTCCAAGCCCAGCAGGTAGCTGTCTAACCCCAGGCCACAGATAATGCCATCTGCTACAGGTGAAATAACCGAATGGTGCCTGAACGGCTCGCGGGCGAATACATTACTCAAATGGACTTCGACCAGGGGCAGGCCCGAAGCTGAAAGGGCGTCTCGCAAAGCGTAACTGTAATGGGTTAGCGCAGCCGGGTTAATTAAGATACCGTGACAATCTTTAGCCGCATCCTGGATGCGGTCGATTAAAGTCCCTTCGTGGTTTGACTGGTAACAGTCAACCACGACCTCCAGGTCCTCCCCACGTTTTTTTAGGGCGCTGTTAATTTCTTTCAGCTTAAGCTTTCCGTAAGCTTCCGGCTCCCTGCTGCCCAGCAAATTAAGGTTTGGACCATGCAACACAATCAATTTTAAAATGCGCAATTTACCAATACCTCCACACTGCACTCTGTTCATTTTATTTCCCCTGGCAGTAATAAAATCCTGCCATTCTGGAAAAAAATATCTTCTACGGAGCTATTTTTTCGGCTATTTCACGCACCACCTGCATGATAGTTTTCCCTGTTGTATCGATTCGAAGATCGCAATCGCTGTAAAATTTCTCACGTTTCCCTAATAGGTTCCTGATTTTTCCAGCCGGATCCGGTCCATCAAGCAGGGGGCGATCTTCGATATTGCCGGATCGGTTAATTATAGTTTTCGGATCGGCAGTTAGCAGAACCAGTAATCCGTTTTTTTTAAGGATTATCCTGTTTTCTTCACGCAGCAAAACTCCTCCCCCGGTTGACACAACCAGGCTCCCTGCAGGATAGAGGCTGAGGCCGGCAACTGCTTCGCTTTCCCGTTCCCTGAAATAAGGTTCACCAAACTGATCAAAGATCTGCCTTGTTTTTAAGCCGGTTTTTTGCTCAACCATCCGGTCAGTATCGATAAAATCCCTCCCCAGTTCTTCGGCAAGCTTCTTCCCGACAGAAGTTTTTCCAGTTGCCATAAAACCGGTCAGGATTATATTTAATTTTTCTACTTTACACATAATGATTTCATCCGTCCTTCACTTTACCAGCTTGACGGTGGTTCCTCAGAAACCCTTACCCGTCCCGTGGCCGGAGTGACGATTATATAGATTACCCTGCCCGTATTATCGGTCAAGGCCACAGTACCGCCGCTGTTAGGGGCTCCATTGCGGTTGAAGCTGAGTGTGGGGTAACCGCCAACTATCGGAAAATTTATCGAGTTATAGCTAACCCCTTCAGGTAGTTTCACTGTTTCCCTGGCCCCGGTTTTCCCATCCTTAATCCGGTAGTCGTTGACTGATGCACGCATTTCGATAAGCTGGGTCCAACCGACTGTAATTGCTTTTTGCTGGGTTTTACGCATATCCAGTGCCATGCTTCGTGCAGCCAATTCAAGGTTCCTGTTACGGTAAATATTGGCGACCGCTGGGGTTGCGATCAGCGCTATCATTCCGAGCAGGGCAATCACACAGATAAGTTCAATTAATGTAAAACCCGTTTCACTTTTTCTGTTTGCCCTGCCCCTTTTATAATTATCCCGGTTCATGAGTACCGCTAATCCCTTCCCAGCCGCAAGATTTGGGTAATACCGCTCCCATCGTCAGGGAACCCTGAACCTGATATGCTGTTAAATGTAGTTCTGATAATTTCATCAACCGTTGTCTGGCCGGCCTCAACACAACGCAGGCCGTCCTGCACCAGTGGAACCATACCCTGCTCGACAGCTTTTTTCTGTAATATTTCTGCCGTTGGTTTTCTGAGGATCAGTTCCTGCAGATCCTCATTCAGGACAAAGATCTCATGGATTGCGGTACGGCCCCGGTAGCCGGTATTGTTACAGCGTTTGCATTTAACTCCCCGCATCAGTTTTCGGGGAGGGTCTTTCTGGAAGAAACTTTGATATAAGTATTTTTCTTTTTCGCCGGGTATGTACTCCTCTATGCAGTGAGAACATATTTTTCTAACCAGTCTTTGGGCTACAACTCCCATCAGGGAAGCGGTAACCAGGTATTCTGCGAGACCCATATCTGTCAGGCGGGTTACGGCACCGGCGGCATTGTTGGTATGCAGCGTGCTGAGGACCAGATGCCCGGTAAAGGCGGCCTGGGTAGTGATTTTAGCTGTCTCAAGATCCCTTATCTCACCGACCATGATGATATTCGGATCCTGGCGGAGTATAGAACGCAGGGCATTGGCAAAGTTGTGGTTTATACGCCGGTTAACCTGCACCTGGTTAACCCCTTTCAACCGATACTCAACCGGATCTTCAACTGTAATGATATTATCATGCGGCCGGTTAAGATAGTGCAGTGCCGAATACAGGGTAGTTGTTTTGCCGCACCCGGTCGGGCCGGTGACCAATACAAGGCCGTAATGATTCAACAGCAGGCGCAGGAAGGTTTGATAGTTACCCTTTGAAAAACCCAGCTTTTCCAGGGGGAGGATAATCTTTTCTTTCTCCAGGAGACGGATAACCACTTTTTCTCCGTGAACTGTCGGCAGGGTAGAAACCCGCAGACTGATCCCTTCTCTGGCGCCTTTCCATTCGATGTTTCCATCCTGGGGCAGCCTGCGTTCGGCAATATCAAGGTTGGCCATTATTTTGACCCTCGATACAATATTTGCCCGGGTATGCTTCGGTGGGGCGGTTAAATCATGCAGAACGCCATCAAGGCGGATCCGGATACGCAGTTTTTCATCAAATGGCTCGAGATGGATATCACTGGCCCCTTCTTCAATTGCTCTTTCAATTAAAGAATTTACCATCCTGACTACGGGAGCATCATCAACCTTCTGACGGGAGTGCCCCGGAACGTGTCCGGAACTGCTGCCCTCCGGTATCTTAACATTCCGGGCAGAAACACCCTGAGCGGTTGGCTCTTCGATACTGTAAAGCTGTGTCAGCAGGTAATTTACAGCGCTCTCCCTGGCTGCGACCGGATTCACTTCCGCACCGGTAACCATGGCCACATCATCGACAGCAGCAAGATCCAGTGGATCAGCCATAGCAAGGGTTACCATCCCATCTTTACTGGCAATTGGTATAACCCTGTGACGTATAGCCATTTCTGCCGGTATCGAATTTGCGTCTGCAGGGTTAATCCGGTACTGATCCAGGTTAACCTGCGGTATATTGAGTTCTTCTTCCATAATTGTAAGCAGTTTTTCTTCTGAAATAATACCCTTTTCAACCAACAACCTGCCGATGCGTTTGCCCGATTTTCTGTGCTCATCAAGAACACTGCTGAGCTCTTTTTCCGTAATCAATTTTGCTTCGAGAAGTGCCGACTCTATCCGGCGGCTGTTAAACATGGCCACGATTGCTTACCCCTCCATTTTCAGCTTTTTGTCCAGCGCTTTCTGCATTTCAGCCAGTGGGGCTTTCTTTCCGGTAAAAAGCTCAAAAGAAATCACCGCCTGCCAGAAAAGCATACCAAGTCCGTTATATGCTCTTCCACCTGCATCTGTAAAGGCGCTCATTACAGCGGTTTTTTGTGGTTGATAACGCAAATCAAAGAGCAGGCTCGCCTTAAAAGAAGAACCGCCGCTGCCCAGGACTGACAGAAATTCAGTCGAGTCAGCAGGTAAACAGTAGATAAACAGGCTGCATATGGGAAGCAGGGGCTGCATGCTTTCGAAGGTCAGGGGAAAAGCTGAACAGTTTTTCAGCGGGGTTTCGCTCTTGATCATATCGGCAAGGGCC
>PWUG01000174.1 GCA_003562605.1 Syntrophomonadaceae bacterium
CTGGAGAAGGAATGGCCGGTAACCGGAGAAAGTTTGAAGCCGCATGAGGAAATCGATCTGTTCGAAAAGGGTTTTTCAGAGCCTGAGCCACAGACTGAGGAGGAAGCGGCAGATACGGAACAGGATGATGGTGTGGATTATTTCGCTTTTGATAGCGGTTTAGAGGGCCCGATGGATGAAGGAAGCTCTCCGGAACCGGAGATCCCGGCATATGATTTGTTTGATCAGTCAACGCCTGCTGGTCCGGAACAAGATAACTTCACAAAACTCTTCGGCGGCGAACCTGTTGAAAGGAAACCGGAACCGGAATTAGACAGTGTACAGGCATTTGAAAATATATCATTTGACGAGGATGAAGAAATTGAGGGCGATGATAAAGCTTTGGAAGAATATGTCAAACCGGTCTCGGAAGCCGGGCCTGCCGTTGTAAAACCGGCAGCCGAGTTTCTCGGTAAAGATGTTGATACGCCACGGAAACGCTCAGAACCTGTAATCGATCCCCAACCGGCTGACGATAAATACTTTGACGACCTTTTTTCGGAAAAAACTCCACCTGCCGATAAGAGCAGTGAAATAAAGCCTGAATCTCCGGTCAGTGATGAAGTCGATCCCAGCGAGTTAACCGAGCATTCAGCAGAAAGCCGCAGGGAGTTTATAAGACGGACCGATCTGCCGGGAGAATCGGCAGATGCCTTCTTATACGGTGAAAGTGATAATCAGGAAGAAGGCGCTTTTGAAACACCTTTCGATGAATTTATTAAAAATGATGAAGATGCATCCAAGAAACGCAGCCAGACAGAAAAGAAAAAGTCATCCAGAGGTTGGTTCGGCAGGTTTTTTTCCATATTCGGGAATATTGTTTTCGTAATCCTGCTGCTGATGATGGCCACCCTGTCTTTTTTTCTGATTCAGAGCAGGGTTACCGGCGGTGTTCCCCAGGTAGCAGGTTACCAGATGTACATAGTGCTGAGCGGCAGCATGGCTCCTGAATTTGATACCGGCAGCCTCGCTTTCGTACGTGAAGTTGAGCCTGAACAGGTAGCAGGAGGCGATATTATTACCTACCGCAGCCAGGCCGGGTCAGATTCATTAACTACCCATCGCGTTATTCAAGTTCAGCGCAACGACGCCATCAGTTTTATCACCAGGGGCGATGCCAACAATTTCAATGACCCCAACCCGGTGCTTGCAGAAAACGTTGTCGGCAGGGTAACCGGATCGGTACCATATATTGGCTATCTTCTCAATTATGTTCAAACCCGTGAGGGCCTTATATTATTAATCTTTGTACCAGGTGTATTGATCATAGTTTATGAAATGAGTAAAATAGTGAAATACCTGGCCCAGGGTGAAAAAGATAAAGATAAAAGCAAGGGGAAAAAACATTCCACCCTGGCAGAGGAATAGCATTTCAATATCATTTAACAAGCACAGAACTATATTTAAACCCCGTCTGCATTTGCATCAGGGCAGACGGGGTTTAGTTTATTCAAGCGGGCTTCCTTTACCCTCCTATAAGGGCTTAAAGTACCTGATATCCTCAATCGCGCCCTGCCGGTCGGCTTTTGGTTTGAATTTGGCTTTGACCGGCATTCCGATTCTCACCTCTTCCGCTGAACATTCACCGAGGCGGTGAATCAGTAAGCCATCGGCTATTTTAACCGCGGCAATCAGCGAAGGGTTATCTTTCGGGTCACCACTCTTGGTTTTATGAACAACAGTAAAGGAAAATACTGTGCCTTCCGAGCCAACATCCACCCATTTATCCAGCCGGGCAAAGCAGCGTTCGCAGTAAATACGGGCGGGAACGAAGGTGATCCCGCAATCCTGGCATGGGGTTCCATATATTTTCCCGTTTTCTTTTATTTTTTCAAAAAAACGCTGTCCGGCCACACCGGCGGTATACCTGTTTTTGACCGGAAAATACTCTATGCCGGGATTCCAGTAGCGGTTATCAATATTTCTGTGAATCCGTTCCAGTATCGTCATTGCAAAGCCTCCTTAAAGCGGTTTAAAATACTTAATATCTGTAATGGAGCCGGTGCGCTCCGATTCCGGTTTCCAGACTGCTTTAACTTTCATCCCGATCCTGATCTGGTCCGGATCGACCTCGCCAAGCCTGTGCATGATACCCATACCTTCCGAGGCGCCGTCAATTTCGATCACTGCCGGCAGGTGTGGTTTCTCGCCCTTTTTGATACGGCTGGCATCCCAGTTGACGTGGCATATGGAAAAAGTATTGATAACCCCGGTGTCCTCTACAAAAACCCAGTCTCCGCTCGGCACGAAGCAGAGCTCGCAGAACATGCGCGGCGGCAGCATAATCCGGTTGCACTGCCGGCATTCTTTGGCGATAATTTTGCCGTTTTTCAATTCCGCAAGGTAGCGGTTAATCGCAACTCCGGTATCCCAGGCGAAAGCACAGTCCAAACTGTCTTCGGTATAAAAAATCTTCCCCGAACGGGCATCCTTCTCCGAAAGGCCCGTTCCACCGGAAACTTTTACTTTCTCCTGCATCTTTAAAACCTCCTTTAA
>PWUG01000036.1 GCA_003562605.1 Syntrophomonadaceae bacterium
AACCAGATCGGCACTGAAATTAAGGGGGCTGCGGTAATGGGCAGATAGAATCAGGAAACGGAGATCGAGGGGATCGTGGAGTTCAATAAGCTCGCGTACAGTCCGGACGTTACCGAGTGATTTAGACATTTTCTGGTCTTCTATATTAAGGTAACCCGCGTGCATCCAGTAACGGGCCAGCAGGCGCTTGTCTGCACCCCAGGTCTGGGCTATTTCGTTCTCGTGATGGGGAAATACCAGGTCGGCTCCACCGGCATGTATATCTAAAGTATCATCCATAAAGTGAGTTGACATTGCAGAGCACTCGATATGCCAGCCCGGACGTCCTTCTCCCCAGGGGCTTTCCCAGAAGGGCTCACCTGCTTTTTTCTGTTTCCAGAGAACAAAGTCGAGTGGGCTGCGCTTCTTTTCGCCCGGTTCAACCCGCGCCCCTGCAAGCAGTTCGTCCTGCTTCTGATGCGAAAGTTGTCCATACTCAGCGAAGCGGGATGTATCGTAATAGACGTCACCATCACTGATATAGGCAAAGCCGTTTTTCAGCAATCTCTCAATGAGTTCGATAATATCGTCAATGTGTTCTGTGGCCCGCGGCCGCACATCAGCAGGCCTCACCCGCAAAGCAGCAACATCCTCTTCGTAGGCTTTAATGAAACTTTCGGCCAGTTCAGGTACGGTAATCCCCTGTTCGTTGGCCCTGTTAATCATCTTGTCGTCAATATCAGTATAATTCTGCACAAGTTTTACATCATAGCCGCGGAATTCAAGGTAACGCCTGACCAGGTCGAAAATAATAAAAACACGGGCATTTCCGATATGTATGTAATCATAGACTGTAGGCCCGCAAACATAGAATGTAACCAGTGGAGGAGCTCCGGGTTGAAGTTTTTCTTTGCTGCGGGTAAGGGTGTTATAAATTCTTACGGCCACTTTTGCACACTCCGTTTTCAAGATCTACCCGCTGGCAGCGAAGCTGATCAACCTGCTCCTGTAAACTTTTTAGCGCTTCAGCAACCGGGTCGGGCATATCACTGTGATTGAGGTTGACAGATGGCACTTTTTCTCCATTATAATATACTACTCTGGCCGGTATGCCGACAACCGTTGAGTTGGGCGGAGCTGACCTGAGGACAACCGACCCTGCTCCGACACGGCTGTTCTCACCGATTACGATCGGTCCGAGAACTTTTGCCCCCGTGCCGATAACTACATTGTTGCCGATGGTCGGGTGGCGCTTGCCCTGTGCTTTCCCTGTGCCTCCGAGGGTCACTCCCTGGTAAAGCGTCACATCAGAACCAATTTCTGTAGTTTCTCCGATGACTACTCCCATTCCGTGATCGATGAAGAACCCTGCTCCGATTTTTGCACCGGGGTGAATCTCGATCCCGGTAAAGAAACGGGACAGGTGAGATATTAAGCGCGGAAGCAACACCAGTCGGCGTCTGTAAAGAAAATTAGCAACCCTGTGGCTGAGCAAAGCATGAAGACCCGGATAACAGAGAAGTACCTCTAACGTACTCTTGGCTGCCGGGTCCCTTTCTTTTACTGCTTTTATATCCTGGCGAATCCTATTAAACACCAAACCTGGCTCCTTCATCTGCTTTCGTCTAAATGCAACCTAATATTCACCGGCAAATCCCCTGCAATTCGCCTTCTCCAGAGGTAAGGCTGACTCGGCTCAGGGATAATCTTTTATTTGCCCTGGATACTATCTTTCACCCTATTGAGCTTCGTGGCTGGCCGGTCCCGGGTGGGCGCTTTTCTCCAGCAGCACAACTGCCTGAGCCGCTATACCTTCCTCTCTGCCGCAAACACCCAGCTTTTCAGTGGTCGTTGCTTTGACAGAAATCCGGCATGCGTGCACAGAGAGAGCCCCGGCAATATTGTTGCGCATTTTTTCGATATGCGGGGTTACCTTGGGAACCTCTGCGATAATAACTGTATCTGCATTTACCAATGTCCAGCGATCCAGGCCAAGCAGTTCTTTCACTTTAACAAGCAACTTCAGGCTGGAAATACCCTTATAGCGATTATCGCCGGCCGGAAAGTGACAGCCAATATCACCCATAGCAGAAGCACCGAGCATCGCATCGATTATGGCATGAACCAGCACATCGGCGTCAGAATAACCATCAAGACCCAGATGATGCTCTATTTTTACCCCACCCAGGATTAAATCTCTGTTTTCCACCAGGCGATGCAAGTCATAACCGATGCCTACTCGGTGCACTATTCTCCTGCTCCCTTCAACAATACAGATGCCAGGATCAGATCGCGGGGAGACGTTATCTTCAGGTTCGAAAGCTCGCCGGGGACTGTAAAAACGGGTAGTCCCATTTGCTCAACAAGGGCAGAATCATCAGTTCCCGTCAGGCTTAATTCAGTTGCATTATTATAAGCCTGAACAATAATTTCCCGCCTGAAAACCTGAGGGGTCTGGGTCAGGCGTAGCTTTGCCCGATCAGGTGTCGAAATAATAAACCCTTTATTGCCAACCTCTTTTCCCGTATCATTTAGCGGTATTACCGGCACGGCAG
>PWUG01000044.1 GCA_003562605.1 Syntrophomonadaceae bacterium
AGCGAAAAATCGTCAACTTACGGGAAACAAGAACCGAGATCGGCAACCAGGAATCAATTGCGGTGGAAAATCTGGGCATTCACTTTACCCTGGACAAGAACCTTTTCTGGGCCCTCAGAGATGTAGACTTTACGGTGAAGGAAAGAGAAATCGTGGGCATCATCGGCCACAACGGTGCGGGGAAAAGCACCCTCTGCCGCGTCCTCAGCGGCATTCTCAGGGAAGATGAGGGTTCCGTTCGAATCCACGGCGAAATCGCCGCCCTCTTAAGCTTCAAGACGGGCTTCAACTCCCAGCTATCCGGGCGGGACAATATTTACCTCAACGGTATGATGCTGGGCCTTTCAAAAAAAGACATCCGTGCCATGCTCCATGAAATCATTGCATTTTCCGAACTGGAAAACCACATCGATAAGCCGGTAAAAAACTACTCCAGCGGGATGAAGTCCCGCCTGGGGTTCAGCATTGCCGCCGTGCTCCAACCCGACATCTTCATCGTGGATGAAGCCCTCTCGGCCGGGGATCTTGCATTTCAAGAAAAAGCCACCTCCCGCATGCAGGAGATGCTGGAAGAAGCCAAAACGGTGATGATTGTGACCCACAGCCTGGGCCTGGTAGAAAAAGTCTGCACCCGGGCCATCTGGCTGCAGGAAGGAAAGGTGCGCTTCGACGGTTGCCCGAAAGAGGCCGTCGCCTTGTACAAGAAAGCAGTGAAAACAAAGAAGCCAAGGGATGTTAACCTGCTTTCTTCCTCGCAAGAAGGGATCACGGGCACATAACTAAATGGGGAGAGTACTGGCATGAATCGCTTTTGGGATGCGCTGACCCGCCCGCTGCTGGAAATAATGAAACCTAAAAGCATCGTGGAAATCGGGGCTGATGATGGTAAACAAACACGGCTGCTCCTGGAATACTGCCAGCAGCATGAAGCCGTACTCCATTCTATCGATCCTCTCCCGCGCTTTGATGTGCAATCCTGGCAGGAGCATTATGGGAAGCATTTTGTCTTCCACCGTGCTCTCAGCCTCAATGCGCTGTCCCTGATCCACGATCTGGACCTGGTCCTCATCGACGGGGATCACAACTGGTACACCGTCTACCACGAGCTCAAGCTCATAGAAAAAAACACTGTAAAAGACGGGAAACCACTCCCCTTAATCATCCTCCACGACGTGGGCTGGCCTTACGGACGCCGGGACCTGTATTACAACCCCGAGACAATTCCAGCGGCATATCTTAAGCCCCACAAGCAATTGGGGATCAAGCCGGACTCTACAGAGCTTGCAGAAGAAGGGGGTATAAATCCCCACTTATCTAACTCTATTTACGAGAACAACCTGCAAAGCGGTGTTTTAACAGCTGTGGAAGACTTCATGGAAGAAGCTAAAGAGCCTCTTGTATTTCTAACCATTCCGCCCTTTCACGGGCTTGGCATACTATTTTCCGAAGCACACAACCTGGATCCTGATTTCTCAAGTTTTACTACAGAACTTGTTTCTAACGAACCGCTTTTGGAACTGTTAAAGCAGATTGAAGAAGACAGGATTACCCTGGTTGTCGAAAAAGAAACCTCGAATAGAACCATAGCACTGCAGGCACAAAAGATCAAAGGATTGGACAGTGAATTCCGCAAGATTTCCCGCCATCTTGAAAAAAAGGAAGAAGAGATCGCTCGCCAGGAAGCAGACTATAGCAGAAGATATGAAGAGCTGCAAAAGAGCCTGAATCAACGGGTTGAAAAAAAGGAAGAAGAGATCGCTCGCCAAGAAGCAGACTTTAGCAGAAGATATGAAGAGCTGCAAAAGAGCCTGAATCTACGGGCACAGCAGTTAGATGAACTAGAGAAAGCATTTGCCTCAAGCCGTCATCGCACAACCATGCTCCAAGAACATGTAGATAAGCTTGAAAAAAAACTCCAGGAAAAAAATAACCAAGTTTTAGAATTACAGAAAGCCCTGGATCAAAACCGCCAAATGAATACCCGTTATCTCAATGATTTGAAACTAAAGCAGGCTGAACTGAAAAAAAAAGAACATACAATCAAGCAGCTTGAGAAATGGATTAAGCATTTAAAAGAAGATTTTCAGACCTTGCAGCATACCCATCGCTGGAAGCTAGGCAATGCGCTTGTGAACTTTATGAACCGGCTCAGGTTTCAGAAAAAGACACCTTTTGTTATCAAGCGGATCAATCGTACGTTCGCTAGCTTTGAGTCCAGCAATCTGGAACGACGAGATAAGCAGCAAGGCAATAAAATGAATTCTTCCCAGGATGTAACACAATTAATACACTGGATAAGACAACTGGAAACCAACACGCAAAATCTTCTTCACACCAAGAGATGGAAAATAGGCAATAAGTTAGTCGGGACTATTTCTGCCATGAGAGGTCGGAGCAGATCTTCCAAGTCTTTAATGAGTATAAAGGAAGTTTTTACCCAATTCCATAGCTGGAAACCTTCTCACGAAAAGGAAATGGAAGATATTCTGACACTAAGTTGCTGGATCCAGGAGTTGCAGACACATTTCGAAGCACTCATAAACAGCAAAAGGTGGAAACTCGGAGATCAAATGGTTTCTTTATTCAACCGTGCTCTACTGAGGAGAAAATCACCAGTGGTGGTAAAAAACATCAGAGACGTTTTTCTGAAACATGATGAATGGCAGAAAAATCGGCTTGATCAATTTAATCTTGCTTTACAGTATTCAATGGAGGTATCAGTGGAAGAAGCCAAAGGTGAACGATACGAACTAGCCCCTCCTCTTTATTGAGAAGGTTATTATATGACATAATTCTTGGCACCCGTGTCTGACAAGATGATGCGAGAATAAGTATCAGGAAAACGATACCTTTCTCGGGTGAGCGGCTTTTACACCGAAATAGTTGAAAAAGCGGACATGTTATTGACGTTTTAAAGGGTATTCGGAAAGAAGAGGTGGTGAGCAAGCCGTGCAGCGATACAAGTTGACCCAAGGCAATCGAAATCTTCGCCTCGGTAAGCCCAATCTTTTGCTTGTAGCCCACAAGGTTGGTCGAGCCAGCCTGGGTGGAGAACGCAGTTTTATTGACATACTCCGAGCAGCGGCGAAACGTGACATCAATCTGTTCGCCTGCCTCCCCAATATACGCGCTGATTATGCGAAATGGGTTTTGGACCATACCAACGGAATGCTGGTCTTTCCGTATCCCCAGTGGAGGTGCAACAAACCTGTAGATGAAAAAGTCGTCGCGGCATTTGTAGAGATACTCGATTCATTAAAGATTGACTTAATCCATGTAAACACCATCATGATGAGTCGCGAACCTCTTATCGCTGCCAGAAAATGCGCTGTGGTATCAGTTGTTCATACCCGTGAATTGATCGACCGTGACCCCGATTTAGCTAAGGTTATCGGCCTTGAACCCGCACAAATCATTAAACATGTTATTGATTCTGCAGATTACATTATTGCTAATTCTAAGGAGACGGCCAATACTTACACAACACTTGAGCGTACTTTTGTGCTTCCAAATACAGTTGATGTGGATGCTTTTGATATAAGCAATGAAATAGGAGACATGATCAGTGTGGCGATGGTGAGTGTAAATGACCCCAAAAAGGGCATTCATGATTTTGTGAACCTGGCCAATGAATGCAGCAAACAAAAAATCAGTGCACGCTTCATACTTGTAGGTCCATATAATCAACACATGGATGAGTTATTTGGAACGAATCATAAAAACAAGATACCGACCAATCTGCTTTACGGGGGGTACTACCGTAGTTCAGTGCAAGCCGTCAGCATGGGCAATATCATTGTTAATTTTTCCAGTGTTGCAGAATCTTTTGGAAGAACCGTTCTCGAGGCCATGGCGGCGCGTAGACCTGTAATTGCCTATAATTGGGGAGCTCTTCCTGAACTTGTGCAGAACGGGTTGACGGGGCATCTAGTTCCGTATCAAGATGTTCATGCCGCCCTACCGCTGATAAAAGAAATGTCAGAGGACCATAGTTTAATTCAGCGTCTCGGTGCCAGAGCCCGAGAGGAAGCGGTTACACATTATAATCAGCATATTTTCTCCAGTGAACTGGCCAAAATATATGCGGCGGTACTTAAAAACGATTCGATTAAAGAAACGGTTTTTCTCAACGCCAGCAAAGCATTGACGAATCCTTCCCTGGGAGAGAAAACTGATTGTTCAATGGAAAACAGCACATGTAGAAACGCCATACCTGAATCAAGTTCGCAGCAAGAAAAACCAGGTGTTTCCATCATCGTAATAAATCACAACGGTGCGCACCATCTGGAACGCCTGTTTACTACGTTTAAGAGAAATAATTCTTACCAGCCGTTTGAGATCCTTGTCATCGACCAGTCATCGACTGACCACACGGACCAACTGGTTAAGACATGGTCTGAAAAAGCCCCGATTCAGCTGATAAAAAAAGATCAAGCCGCCTCTTTTTCGTCTTGCTGCAATGATGGAGCTCAAAGGGCTTCCTACCCATATCTTTTGTTCTTGGACAATCGTATTGTTTATACCGAAGACGTACTTCCCCTGGCTCTAGCCCAGTTCAATGATCAGCAAGTCGGGGTTGTGAGTATCCGCCTTGATGACGACTTTGCAGGCCTTTCGCCAGGGGAAAGGCCTGCCGTCCAACATGTCGGAATAAAATTTGCCTGGGATGAAACTCTGCTTTGTTACAGGCCGGTTCAGCTGCGCTTAAACTCATTAAAAGAAGCGGAAAAAGTGCCCAATGGTCTCTATCCGGCGGTAACGGCTGCTTTTTTACTGTGTCGAAAAGATGATTTCTTCGCTGTGGGCGGTTTTTTTGAGGAATACGTTCACGGTTACTACAATATTGATTTTTGCCTGCAGGTCAGGTTAAAACTGGAAAAAGCTTCGCTTTGTGTGAATGAAATATCGCTGCAACTTGCGAAAGAAGACAGGGATAACACGTCGAGAACAGCGATAGAAGACATGTTTGCCTTTCAAAAACGGTTTCGTGATAAGCTGGCGAGCTTATCTGCTCAAAACGAAAAGTTTTTTCTTTCAAAGAACAAGAAGACCCGTTCCAGCAAAGATGATGATCGGCTGCTGAAGGAAATGAGAAAAAATATATCGATAGCGGTCATTGCCTGGGATTTAGGACATAATCCCCTGGGTAGGGCGTATATGCTTGCCGAAGCACTATCAGCTTACTACAAGGTGATCCTGCTGGGCCCATCATTTGAACGATATGGCAACCAAATATGGGAGCCATTACGAGAAGCCGATATACCGATTATTTCAATCCCAGGCAGCAACTTTCCTGAATTCGCGACCCGGTTAGAGGAAATTGCTCCTACAATCGACGTGGATGTAATCATTGCTTGTAAACCACGCTTACCTTCTATGCAGTTAGGGCTGTTAATGAAACGCTATTTAAACAGGCCCTTGATTGTTGATGTCGATGATTATGAGCTTAGCTTTTTTCATAACCAAACAAACCTGAATTTCGATCAGCTGCGTAACAATATGCATGCTTATGAAGATATTGATCTGCCTTATGGTGAAACGTGGACAAGGTTTTCTGAGAATTTAATCAACTATGCCGATGATGTTTTCGTATCGAATGTAGCGCTGCAAAGTAGATATGGGGGCCAGATTATTCCTCATGCCCGTGATGAATCTGTTTTTAACCCAGCGTTATACAGCAAAGCCGAAAGAAGAAAAGAGCTTGGTATTTCGCTAGAGGATAAAATTGTATTATTTCTTGGAACGCCTCGGAAACATAAGGGGATCCATGAATTGTTAAAAGCAATGAAGGCATGCCATAATCCCAGATATAAATTATGCATTATGGGTGATTTTCCGGATGTCAAATACAAACAAGAAATATTAGAGTTGGGGAAAGAGCAAGTTATAATTTTTCCCAATCAGCCGTTTCGTGAACTGGCAAAGAATCTTGTTATTGCTGATGTTGTCTGCTTGTTGCAGGATATTTGCCACCCAATTGCTGCGTACCAATTGCCAGCCAAAGTTGTCGATGCCTTTGCCATGGGCATTCCAATCCTGGCAACACCTACACCGCCCCTTAAACCACTTATAGACCAGAAAATCGTTATCCCCACCACTTATTCCACGTTACCTGAGGATTTAGAGTATGTGTTAACACATGCAGATGAATTAAGAATAAAACAAACCAAAAAACGCTATCTTTTTACCAGGGACTACAGCTATGCTGCGATCACGAATAAGATGGAGAAGGCAATATTTAGATGTCTGAATAATTTGCAGCGGTTACCTGAGAGCGCATTAAAACACGTGGAATTACAAAGAAACATGAATGCCGGTAAGCCTGTTACGCAAGATGTGACTATTAATGAAGAGGGTTATTATGACATGATTTTATTTTGGAAGCAAAACGATTTGGGATTATATGGACGTCGTGTTGAAATGATCGCGAAGTACTTGAGTAAACACCCCCTCGTCCGCCAGGTTTTGCTCATTGAACCACCCACTGCTGTAGAGCAGATGTGGGACAAATTAACGAAGAGCAGCAAAACAGAACATTACAAGGAATTATTTTTGGAACTATACCATAAGAAAATGGGTCTGCGTAACTACTCAAACCTGAGTATTCATACTTTCTTATACTCGGATCAAGAAGCCGGTGTAAAGATATGGAAATACCCCGGCAAAGATAATTATATTTCGTTCATCGATGAGATTTTTAAAAAACACCGGGTTGATATGAGCAGGGCCGTTTTTTGGTTATACCCAAGAAACTTTGATCTTGAAGCCGTAATCGATACGTTCACCCCGAGCCTGATTATTACCGACATCGTTGACGATAACCGGGCCTGGTCAAATGTGACAAAAACAAGATTAAACGAACTCAACAAAAACTACCATAAATTTCTTTCTGTTTCGGACATTGCCATCGCAAATTGCACACATGTTCAAACAATTATGCAACAAGACTTTGGTCAAGAAGTCAAACTTCTGCCCAATGCTTGTGAAAAAGAAATCGATTTTGCCCATGGACTTGGCCCCAAGTCATCGATATTAAACAAAATTAAAGGTCCCAAGCTCGGTTACATTGGGAGCCTGGAAGAAGATAAAGTAGATATCGATCTATTAAAATTTGTAGCTTCGAAGAGGCCCGAGTGGAATATCATATTAATTGGTTCCACCCATTCTTACTCCAGTGAACTCAAAAAAGAAGCGCTGGAGTCACTTAAAGATTTTCCGAATATACATTTTATAGGAATAGTTAAATATAAACACATACCATCATGGATAAAAAATTTTGACGTGGCGTTAATACCCCACGTGGATAGCAAAAAAACCCGTTCGATGAATCCGTTGAAAGCCTTTGTTTACCTTGCGGTCGGTACGCCAGTAGTCTCTACCAACGTTTACAATTTAGACGAGTTGAAGGATCAAATTTGGATAGCTCAAAATTATGAAGATTATTTAGGAAAGCTGCAGAATGCGTTAAATACAAAAAAGCAATCAGGCGTTAATTGTGAAAAAAGCATGGAATATTATACCTGGGAAGAACGTATCGCTAGAATTATGAAGTGGATCGCCGATGCTTTTGAAAGAAAGAAAAGTAAAAAAGTACATCGTATTCAGAACCGAAGGGTAACTATCATAGTCCCGGTTTACAACGCACTAGCTGAAACAATAGATTGTTTAAGAAGCGTAATTTTAAATACAAGCGATGTCCACTCTATTATTGTTATAGATGATGCCAGCACGGATCCCGGGGTCAGGCCGACCCTGAAAAAGTTTACGCAACCTCATCCGCACATGAAATTGATTTGCCATGAAGAAAACCAGGGCTACACAGCTACGATCAATGAAGGCTGTGCGATGGCTCAGGGTGATTTAGTCATTTTAAACAGCGATACAGTTGTGACAGAAAATTGGTTGGAAAAACTCCATGAAGCTGCGTACAGCCGCCCAGACATTGCCACGGTTACGCCCCTTTCCAATGCGGCCGGAGCCTTTTCAATACCGGAAAACAATCAAAATAATCCCATTCCCCCGGGAATGACGATCGAACAGGTAGCTCAGATCGTAGAAAACGAATCCAGTTATCTTCGCCCCGAAGTGCCCACAGGTAATGGTTTCTGCATGTATATCAGGAGAGAGGCCATGCAAGCTGTAGGTTTGTTTGATGAAGAGGGCTTCCCGCATGGATACGGTGAAGAAAACGATTTTTGTCAGCGGGTCATTCAGGCCGGGTTTGTCAATATCATCGATGATGCAACGTTTATTTACCACAAAAGGTCGGCCTCTTTCAAGGAAAAAAAGGACACCATTCAGTTTGCGAGCAACAAGGTGCTCCACCAGCGCTGGCCAAACTATCACAGTGAAGTAAGAGCGTGGCTCAAACACGACCCCCTCACGCCCTTGCGGAAGCGCTTGAAAAGCAGGCTGGCAATGCGAGTGGAGACGTAAAAAAATAAGTTCGGAGAAGGGCGATCCAGCCTTTAAGAATAAAATTCGATCCCTTGAAAAATATTCGAACAATAATAATATTTCATAGAATGTGATGAGTAACCTTTTCGTTTTCTTTTCGTTGTTTATTAGTGAATAAGCCATTTTTATAAATTTAAATATAAACACAGTTCTGCCCGCGTTATTCTTTCTATAAATTTTGTATTTATTATGATCTTTTAGAAGGAAAAATACCCTTTAAGGTAGAACTACAAGGGAAAGTTTATATTCAGCGCGAGAATTTTTTCCGCTAAACCCGACATGGTTTCTTTTGCTATTTTTGCGTTATCATGAATGCATGCAATTCACAAGGTGGTGGTATAGAGGGGTATTTCATGAGGAAAAGATTTACTATGTTATTTGAAGGGAGTGATGTGTGGAGTCTATTCCAATTGATTACTTAAACTGCATTCGGAATCAAGTGAAATGGAGTCAACGTTTTTAAAAAGGAGGTTTTACACAATTGAGTAGGAGATCAATTGCATTATTGTTGGTATTAACCATGATCTTAGTTGGATTCGCAGGAGTCGCATCGGCAAGCAGTCATGAAGCCGGTGTAGCCCTCTATGATCAAGAAACCCGCCTGTTTTATCTCAAGGACGACACTTCCTCAGGCCCTGCTAACCGTGTAATTGCTTACGGTCCGGTAGACAATGACTGGCTGCCGGTCGCGGGTGACTGGAGCGGTGACGGCTACTACGGCGTGGCCCTTTATGATCAGGCGAATCGCCAGTTTTACATCAAGGACGACACTTCCTCAGGCCCTGCTGACCGCGTCTTTTCCTACGGTCCGCTGGGCAACGACTGGCTGCCGGTTGCGGGTGACTGGAACGGCAACGGCGAATACGGTGTGGCCCTCTATGATCAGGCAAGGGGCCTGTTTTTAATCAAGGAGACCGCGACTGCAGGCACCGCTGACCGTGTCTTCCGCTATGGTCCGGAAGATAACGACTGGCTGCCGGTCGCGGGTGACTGGAACGGGGACGGCGAATACGGTGTGGGTCTCTACGACCAGGCGAACCGCGTTTTTTACATCAAGGACAGCGCAAGTTCGGGCCCTGCTGATCGCGCCTTTCTCTACGGCCCGCTGGGCAACGACTGGCTGCCGGTCGCGGGTGACTGGAACGGGAACGGAGAGCATGGTGTGGCTCTCTACGACCAGCTTCAACGAAAGTTTTACATTAAGGACAGCGCTGATTCTGGTGTTGCTGACCGCGCATTCCTCTACGGCTGGTTAGACAACAGCTTGCTGCCGGTAGCGGGCAACTGGGCCGTTCCGGCCATTGAAGACGTTGAGGCTATTACCGCAACAGTTGACTATGGCACATCCTTTGATGCTGTTCTCGCCCAGCTACCCGATGAAGTGGAAGCCACCCTAAGCGATGGCACCACCAAGGACATCAGCGTTGACTGGGC
>PWUG01000100.1 GCA_003562605.1 Syntrophomonadaceae bacterium
CCATTTCCTCAGCGCAGCGGGCAACGAAAAAGTCCACCGCCGCCTGGTCGCACAGCCACTCACCGCCCGCCACCGTGTCGCGAAAATGCAGATCCAGGCCATCCGATGCACTGACCACGCCAGCCGCACCACCTTCGGCAGCCACCGTGTGCGAGCGCATCGGCACCACCTTGGAGACCAGGGCGATGGACAGCTCGGGGTGCTGCTCGGCAATGGCAATCGCGGCACTCAAGCCCGCGCCACCGCCGCCGACGATAACGATGTCGTGACGGGTGGACTCAAGGCCAGGCTTGTGATCGAATCGGCTCATGGATCGACCGGACAGGCCATGATAATCAAGTCCAGACGACTGCTGACGGTAGGCTCAAACGGGATCACGGACTACCCTTTGGGTTTCAGTCTCTGGATTCTAGACGAGTCCCGGCAGTTCGCCTTGAGCTGGATCAAACGCAGGCAAGCTGATCGCGCATGAGACCGCGCCCGGAGACCTGAAGAGTGAGCCAGTTTTGTTCGTCGCGACGCGTTACTGATAGTGGATTCGCCAGCAAGGAAACACCGTATGATTTTTGGGTCAGTACCGAAGCAGCACTTTGTCGGCAGCTTGCACCTGATCGTCTTGCTGGTCCTCGGCTTGAGCATGGGGGAGCCGGCGGCCCATCTGGTGCCGTTGACTGAAATCGACCAGCTGGCCACGCGCGACGCGCATAGCTGCGTGGTAACGGCGACCGGCGGCGTGCGCTGCTGGGGCAGCAATACCCACGGTGAGCTGGGCGATGGCACGACCCAGGCCAGGCGCACGGCCGTCGTGGATGTGGTCGGGTTGGGCAGCGGGGTCGCGGCGGTCAGCACCGGCCGCGGGCACAGCTGCGCGCTGACCCTTGCCGGGGCTGTGCTGTGCTGGGGCAGAAACAACTTTGGCCAGCTCGGCGATGGCAGCACCAGCCAGCGTCTGACACCGGTGCAGGTCTCCGGCCTGACCAGCGGCGTGCAGGCAATCGCGCTCGGCGATGCCCATAGCTGCGCAATCACCAGCAGCGGCGCGGCGGCCTGCTGGGGGCATAATTTTCTCGGCCAGCTCGGCAACGGCAGCAGTGAGGATCGCCCTACCCCTGGCCTGGTATTCGGCCTGACAAGCGGCGTCCAGGCGATCAGCGCCGGGCACGCGCACAGCTGTGCCATCGCCTCCGGCGGTGGTGCACGCTGCTGGGGCTACAACCTGGGCGGCCAGCTCGGCGATGGCACCAATGTCACCCGATTCACCCCGGTCCACGTCAGTGGCTTGAGCAGCGGCGTGCTGGCCATCCAGGCGGGCGTTCTGCACAGCTGCGCCGTGACAAGCAGTGGCGCAATGCAATGCTGGGGCAACAACTTTCTCGGTCAGCTGGGCGATGGCAGCACCACCAACCGCTTCACCCCGGTCCAGGTCACCGGCCTGGATACCGGGGTGGCCGGTCTGGGCGCTGGCCACTACTTCAGCTGCGGGCTGATGAGCAACGGCGAGCTGCGCTGTTGGGGCAGCAATTACTACGGCCAGCTCGGTGTCGGTATCCAGGTCTCCCGCCAGCTGACACCGACCACGGTGACCGGCCTGGGCGGAACGGCCGTGTCGATCGCCATCGGGCGAGACCATGCCTGCGCCGTACTCGACAACGGCCAGGCGCGCTGCTGGGGCAACAACGATCACGGTCAGCTGGGCAACGGCAGCCTGTCTGCGCCAAGACAGAGACTGGAGCCGGTACACGTCTCGGGCCTGGGGACCAGCGTCGAGGAAATCGCGGCAGGCGCCGACCACACCTGCGCCCGCAGCGCCAGCGGAGACGTGCGCTGCTGGGGCAGCAATTCCCACGGCCAGCTGGGCAATGGCCAAACCAGCAGACACTTTGTGCCGATCCAGGTCGCTGACTTGCCCGCCTCGGTCCAGGCCCTGGCCGCCGGTGGTCGCCACAGCTGTGCACTCGCCAGCGGCGGCGATCTGCGCTGCTGGGGTGACAACCAGTCCGGCCAGCTTGGTCATGCGGGCGGCCCCGGCCCGCATTCGCCGCTGCCGGTTTCAGGTCTGACCGTGACCACGGCGGCGATCAGCAGCGGTCTGGCCAACAGCTGCGCCTTGAGCACCGGCGGCCGAGTCAGCTGCTGGGGCGCAACGCCGCTGGGCCAGGGTGCCCAGCCGATGGTCCTGGCCGATCTGGTCAGCGGCATGCAGGCAGTCAGTGTCGGTGCCAGTCACGGCTGTGTTCGAACCAGCGCTGGCGGAGTGCGCTGCTGGGGCAACAACACCCACGGGCAGTTCGGCTTCTTTGGTGACAGCAGCCCGTTTGCGACCCAGGATGTTCCCGGGCTGGGCAGTGGCGTGCTGACCATCAGCGCCGGCTTCAACCACAATTGCGCAATCAGCACCGGCGGACGGGTCGAATGCTGGGGCAGCAACACCAACAGCCAGGGCGGCTCGCCGGCGCCGGTGACCATATTCGACATGTTTTCCGGGATGCAGGCCGTCAGTGCCGGCACCGCCCACAACTGCGCCCTGAGCAATGCTGGAGAAGTGCGCTGCTGGGGCAACAACGAGCATGGTCAGCTGGGCGATGGAACGACCACCAGTGCCTGGATGCCGGTTCAGGTCACGGGGCTGGCCAGCGGCGTGCAGGCGGTCGCCGCCGGTGAGCGCCACGCCTGCGCCCTGACCTCGGCGGGCGGCGTGCTGTGCTGGGGTGACAACAGCTCCGGACAAATAGGAGACGGCACCCTCCCCGGCGTACCCCTACCGCAGACCGTCCTTCAGTCACCCAGCTTGTTTCGGGACCGGTTCGAGCAGTAATTGACCGCAAGGCGCTCAACCTCGTGGGCTGGCGACAAAGCCGGTCAGGTCGAAACGGTCTGAAAGATCCGCCAGGCGGCGATGGACCGGCGTTATGCAGAGCACCCTGAGCGGTATGTCAATGGCCCACCCATCGTGCCGCTGCCACCGGTGCGAGTGTGCATCAATCCAGACGATGGACAGTCGGCCGAACAGGTCCTGGCTGGCCAGTTCGATCATGCGTGCGTACAGGGCTCCATTACGCAGGCGGAGCCTGCGAAGGTGATCGAGTTGTTCGATCAGGAGCTGCTTGACCAGGGCATGAATACCCGACTTGAAGTCCACTGCGTACTCGCGCGCAATGCCCCGGATCTGGCTGCCGGCAGCGGTGAAGTGGCTAATACACTGACACCGGACCCGGTGAATGTCCTGAAGGCCCTGCTGCGACAACGACTTGAGCCGCACAGGGTGGAGCTTGGGACACTTAAGCTGCCTCGACAATGGCCAGTGCATCTAGTGGGCCATGCGGCATCAACGGTGCCCGCGATAGCGGCTCGGTCGAATCCGGCGCCGACCGCCTGTTCGCGGATCGCTTTTCTGCTTTTGGGCAAGCGCCTCGATAAAGCGTTGTTGATAGAGAACTCGAGCCGACCAGTTCGACTCCGGTCAAACAATACGCCAACCCGGCTTAAGCCTGGTTGGCTATTTTTGGCCTAATCGCTTAGTATTGTCGAGGGGTTATTCAAAGCAGGGAGCTCAAATCTAATGCAACGCGATGTTCAGGTCGTCAGGCCGTCTTTTCTATTGCCGTTTCCCGTCGACGGTTTTACCTTTTTATTGGCACTCTTTCTGGTCAGCCTGGTGTTGGCTCCGCAGGAGCAGGCTCTGGCCTCTCAGCCTGATCTAAGCGAGCGTCAACTCCAGGGCCAATTGGCAGAAAGATTCAACTATTCCACCTCCAGCGGCTCATGTTCCAGCCTGTTTATCGACGGCGAAGGAGGTGCTGAGAACGCCCCTGTCACGGGAACTGATTCAGTCACGGTTCCAGAGGGAACGCAGTCGATAACGGTACGGGTAGTACTATTCAGCCGCGAGTGGCCCGAGTGGACTGGCAGCCAATCGCAGTTTGACGACATCGTGGCTTGGGAGACATCACTGGATGGATCAACGCTTTCCAGCGGTCAGCTGACCGTGAATGGGCTACATTCGTCGTTCGTGCCCGGCCCACTCCCTGGCGGCAATTTCCAAATTTATTCCGAGAACATCGACACCTCGGAAATGACAGCCGAAAATGAGGTGACGTTGTCCAGGTTCGGTAGCGCCACCAACATCGCCGACAGCTTGCTCGGTAGTGGCGTACTGATCGAAAGCTGTCTCGGCGACATCGAAGACGGCGAGGCCGAAATCAGCGGCCGGATCACCGCGATCGACACGGGCGATCCGCTGGTCGGCGCTTCCGTCACCCTGGACACGGGGGAGTCAACCTTAACCAATACTCAGGGCAGGTTCCTCTTCGAAGAAGTCGCGCCGGGCACTCGAGTGGTCACCGCAGATAAGGACGACTACTTTGAAGCCAGCCAATCAATAGTGCTTTCAGATGGCGACGTTCGCGAAGTCGACCTCGCGCTGTCACCGGTTGGAGACATCATCGTCAAGATTGAAGGCGATCATTTCAGCCCCCAGAACCGCGCCTTCTTCCTCGCTGGCATTGATCACGAAGAAACCGTCAACGTATTTGTCGAATGGGGCGATTTACCGCCCGGCACCGTTGAGATCCAAACTGCTTCCGGCACCTTTGCCACGAGCTCTACCGATCAAGCCATTTACAGCGCCACGATCAACGTAGGAAACCTATCCGCCGGGGAAAGCCTGGAGGCCGTGGCGACCCTGGAGGATGGCTCGACGGACGCCATGACCGCCAACCTGGAGGCCATACCTCCGTTGATCAGTGAACACTTCCCCGATCTAGCCGGGGTGCTGAGCTGGCATTCGGAGTCGTCCGGCGGCAAGGTGAAATATTCAACAAACGTACCCCAGCGGGCCATCTTGTCAGGTCTGGTGCCTGAGTCTGTCATTAGTGACAATGCCTTACTGATCAAAACGCCTTGGAGTGTAGAATTCTTATTGCCGGGGCCATTGACAATCGAGTCCGACGGCACTTCCAGCATGCGCATCGTCGAGGCAGCAACAGCATCTGAGTCATTTGGTGCCTTCAAAATTGGCGAGTTTTTCTCCGCAAAACCCAAAGGCAGCTTTAACTTGAACTGGGGCTGGGACGGCACCTCATGGCTGACCGGCGGAAGCTTGAATGCCAGCTTTGGGGTCAAGTGGGAGCCGCACAGAAACTCTGTGTTCGTCATACCGCCTCCAAGTCCACCTATCCCCGTCCCCTACTTCTTCGGTGCTGAATTCACCGGAAGCGTGGCAGCCGCATTCGATGTCAAACCGACGCCGGCCGCTCCCATCGATTGGCAAGTTGGTGGTGGTGGCAGCGGAAAGGCGGGAGGCGCCCTTTTCGGCGGCCTGGGCAACACCAACATCGCTGGAATTAAGCTTTCGGGCGGTGTGGATTTCGATGTCGATTTGCTGTACGTCTCGTCAAACGTCGATATCTTCGACGACCTAGGATTTCTTGGCTTTGGCGCACTGGAGATTTTTGTCGAAGGCTTCTTTGGATTTGGTTTTGAGTTCGAGCTGCTGAGGTTCGAAGGTTGTATCTGGCGCCTGAAGGGCTGCCCCTCCTCAGGCTTGTCTGTGCTGGCCAACGAACCCCTGATGCGAGTCAGCCCGGAGACCAACTCTTACCTGGCCAATCTGTCGATGGATATGGGACAGCTGCCGAGCTATCAGCAAGGCCTGATTGTTGATGCTGACGCGATGCTGGTTGCCAACCCCGTGATCGTCGAAACCGAAAGCGGGACACGCGTACTTGTACGCCTTACTGAAGGCGCGGAAAGAGACTTTTTCGACCGGGGCGAGCTGGTCTTTTCGACATTCGAAAACGATCAATGGTCCACACCTCAAGCCATTCGCGTCAACAACACGGCTGATCGTGAGCCGGTTGCCCTGGCCTTGGAAGATGACCGGATTCTGATCGCCTTCAGAAACGCCACAACGAACCTCCCAGGAGAACCCGATGGAGATGTCGAGCTTGCCTTGGAGGCCCTGAACGAGCTGTGGACCGAGAACGAAGTCAGCGTCATCGAGTTCGATGTTTCCAATGGCGCGGTAATAGAGGAATGGAGCCTTGGCCAGGCGGGGCAGTTTGACGGCGATATCCGCCTGGCATCAGGCTACGAAGACAACGCCCCACTGATAGCATGGATGCAGTCTTCGGAGTCCAGCCCAGTGGCTTATGAAGACCAGCCAGCCAACATCCTGGTATCACGACTTGAGCCTGGTGGCCCGACGACGCCAGTCGCTGCCGCTAGCGCTCTCGAGTCGCTGGCAGGCTTTGACATTGCCGATAGCGCCAACGGCCCCATCGTGGTCTTTTCGAGCAGCACGACCGACAGCAACTCGACCACGGCATTTGAGCTATTCCTTGTCGAAGATGTCCTGGACAGCCAGGGTCCGGCAATCAGCCAACTGAGCAGTGACGGAGAGCGAGCCAATCTACAGCCCAGCCTTGCCCGATCGGGAGCGGATCTAGTTCTGGCATGGAGCTCAGATTCCGCAGCTTACTGGAGCTGGCTAAACGGCCCGACACTGCAGCCTTCCGCGCTCGATAGTGAGCTTGCAGCGCCCGGTTCGCGAATCGAGTTGACCAATAGCGTCGACGACCGAGTGCTGGCGACCTGGACGGTCGGAGACATCGAGGCAATGAATCTTGCCTTCTCCATCCTCGAACCCGGCGAAGAGGCTTTTTCACCCCGCCGCATGTTGACCGATGACCCGGGAAGCCCGAGCCGGCAGTTCTCGATCTTGGGCGCGAACGGCGACATCGTCAGCACCTTTAATTTCCAGCCGAGAAGCAAGCTCGACGAGCCGGTCGAGAACAACGTTGCCACGGTCTGGCGAACTGGCGGTAGTTTTGACCTGGCCGCCGATCCGAATTCGCTGGAGCTCCTTCCTCCCAATCCGATGGCCGGAACTCAGGCGACCGTCAGCATGGACGTGGTCAATCTTGGCGACCTTCCCAGCGACGTTGTTGAGGTCTGGTTCTATACCAACGAGGTCAGCAATAACAACATCCTGCGTATCAATGTCGTTGATGAACCGATTGCGCCGGGACAAAGCAGAACCGTCACGGCAACGTGGAATGTTCCAGCTGTAGATGCGGAAGAAACCATCATCGTTTCGGTCGATCAACCCCAGCTGACCAATGACGTGGATAGAACCAACAACCAGATTTCCATCGATGAGCTGTTGCAACCCGACCTCGAAGCAGCAGAGCTGCGAGTATCTCGGGTTGGAAGCGAAACGTTGAAAGTTCGGGGCACGATCAAGAACGTATCAGCCCGACACGTTGGCAGCTTTGACGTCGAGCTTCGCCTTGACAGTCCGGAAGGCCCACTTCTGTTGGGCCAGAGCCTCGACAACCTTAGCGCGGGCACAAGCCGCGACATATCCTTTATCTGGGAAAGTCCTACGCTGCTTGGCAGCGGCTCGCGCCGCGTTTTCCTGGTCGTCGATCCGGATGCCCAGGTTGAACAGTACAGCCGCACCAATCTTGTTACCCACGCCACAGCCTCCCTTTCGATCGAAGAGGGTCTTGTTCTGGACGAGGCTGATTTCGAGACTGAACAAGGGACATCGCTGACGTCTACGCTGGTGCTGAGCAATCGTTTCCCCTTTGCCATCAACGAACTGAGTTGCTTCATAATCGACGATGGGGAGGGCGCTTTTGGCCTTGCCGTAGAGCCTGTCGGGCTGCAGGTTATGGAGCCGGGCGAAGATCTGCAGCTGCAACTACAGTTCACCCCTCCCACGGCCGGCACATTTGAAGGTGCCTTGGGTTGCATGAGCGAAGGCTTGTCTCAGCCGATTGTGATTTCACTGCGCGGCACAGGCAGCGGCACGGCTTCGGAGCCGATCGCTGTTCCGGTAGGCACCCGGGGCATCCTGATTTTCCTGCTCTTCCTTGGCTTCCTTATCGTGGCCGCCAGGGCTCTGGCTCGCATTTGAAGTCTGATATAGCCGCCCGTTTCGCGGGCGGCTGCAGACACTGCAAGGAGCTAGGTAGAGATGAGCAGTCATTCCCATAGCGGCGATGAGCGGCTGAAAAAGCGTGCATCCTGGATGGATCACAGGTTTCTGGAGGAGGCCAGGCCGGGCCAACTCGTCATCCGGACGCATCCAGCCACAATCATTTTTGTCAAAGCCGTGCTATTGGTTTGCTCGATTTGGATCGTGCTTGGACTGGCCAGGTTTGCGCTCACGGGCGGGCCGAGCCCATTTATCTTGATCATTCCAAGCGTTTTAGGCCTGATGACCTGGCGGGGCTTTCGCGAGCTTGGTTTAACGATCACGCTCGACAAGGGCAACGACAGGATCGAAATCACAGGAAGGCAGCCCATCAGACTGTCGGATGTCCAGCGGATATATGTGGCCCGCTGGAGAGGGCATTCACTTCATTCGACGACCCTCTCAGAGCTTAACCTTGAAACCTCGGATGGACGCAGGGAGAATCTGTTGGTTACCCCATTCCGCGATTCATTTGAAGAGCAGGTAAAGCAAGTGGCCGATTGGCTGGGACTGCCCTTTCCAGGTTAATAGGGACTCGATGAATAGCGCTGTGCTCGGCAGTCAACGATATGTGGGTCGAATACCGAGCCGACCAGCAATCCGCCCGGAAAAGGGGCGCCGACGCTGGCACCGGAAATGAGGTAGCCGTCGTCCATGAACTCGGTAAAGACCTGATAGCCGTCCGGCTCCAGTTCCACCCGCACCACCTGCGAGGGCGCCCTCACTGCCGGGTTGTTCATGTGACGAACAAAGCTCAGCAGCTTGACATGGCCACCGATCCACAAATCACCGCTGACCGGATCGACATCGATGTTGTCGACGCCAAAACCAACCTTCAGTCGCCGTTGTTCTTCAAGGCTTCCGGTCGCAGGATCGCGTCGATATTCGCGCACCCGCTTGCGGGTAACTTCGGCAACATACAGATATTTTCCGTCTGGCGACAGGTTGATGCCGTTGGCATAGGTCAGGCCTTCGGCCACGATCTGGAATTCTTCGCCGTCGAAATACACCACGTTGGACCATGGCAGACGTAAATAACCTTCCAACGTGCGCCTGAAACCAGGCGGGCTGCCGTGGTCGTTGGTGAAGTAGAAGCGCTCGTGGTCGACGGCAATGACGTCGTTCGGGCTGATCAGCAAGTCATCGCTCACGGTCTGCCGGTGGCTCAGGCCATCGGCGGTGACATCGAAGATCTCAATGGTGTGGTCAGGCCCTTGGTACCCGGCTGGATCGGCAAACAGCGGCGCGCCGGGGTGATTGACCACAAACAGGGTTTCGCGTCCATCGTCCCCCACAAACAGGGCAATACCGTGCGGACGAAAGTCGATCCCCGCATCCGGGGTCAGGTTGACTGGCTCGGTGTCGGCCCCTGTCAGGGAATAACGATAAATTGCCCCCGGCACCGGATTACCGGCCATGACTGCGCGACGATCGTCGCTGGAGACATAAGCGAATTCGCCGGAAGGGTGAACCGTGATGTCCTCGCTGCCCGGCAGGCCCGGCACTTGACGGCAGTGACCAGGGTGCACGTTGAGGGCCTGGCGAAATTCGCCAGCATCCCAGGCCAGGTAGAGCACGTAGCCGCCAATCACCAGCGCCAGGATCAAAAAGCATTTGAACAATCTACGCATGCCCAGACTTTACCCGATCACGGGCACGCTGAAGACTTCGCGACCTGCTAAGGCACCTCTGAATAATTATGCACGGAGCGCGTTTCAGTCGGAAAAGTCGCAGATCGTGTGGTGCGACGCGAGTGACAGTAGCCGTAGCTACGGCCGAGCGGCGCAACGTGCGAGATGCGGCTTTTCCGGCGAAACCCTACGGGACCGGCCTCTGCGGGGCCTCCGGCTCGTTTGGGCTCGCTCATTTGGAATGACCAAACCACGCTCGCCCAAGCCGAGCCGGAG
>PWUG01000385.1 GCA_003562605.1 Syntrophomonadaceae bacterium
TATGGAGAGTGGTCGCTAAGAAATGGTATTTGGTTATTTTACTCCCAATTTTAGCAACAGGTGTAGTCTATTATCATAGCTATAATAACTACATCCCCGTTTATACTGCTTCGGCAACCTTAATGATTACGCGTCCGGCCAGTACAACCCCGACGACCAGCAGTGATATTGCTTTTGGCCGTCAGATGGCATCTACATACCAGGATATTATTCGCAGCCGCCGCATTTTAAACCTTGTCGCTGACGATGATATTATCCCTTACAGCGCGGAAGGATTGCGGAACATGGTGCAGGTAGAATCACTTGGCGGTGGCGAACTGATTAATGTCTCCATAACCGATACAGATCCGGTGTTAGCAAGTTATATTGCTAATATGGTATCCCGTGTTTTTATGGAGCAAGTCGGTGTGATTATCAGGGGTGCATATGTAACAATTCTTGATGAGGCTCCGGTTCCGCGAGTGCCATCGAACCCATTAGCAAGCCGAAATGTCATTTTTTATAGTTTTGCTATTGGGCTTATTGCCGCAGTAGGCCTGGCTTTCCTGTTCGATTATGTAGACCAGTCGATCAAAGACCCGGAAGAAGCAGAGAAACTGCTTGGTATACCGGTAATGGGGCTCGTACCTAAGGTTGACGGTAAGAGCGAGTTTACGGTAAGCGGACGTTCGCCACAGGCAGAAGCATTGCGTACTTTACGTACAAATATCCAATTTTCTAATGTGGACCAGCCTTACAGGAGAATCCTGGTTACCGGAGCCAATGCCAACTGTGGCAAATCGACAATGGCAGCCAACCTGGCAATTACTTTTGCACAGTCTGGAAGAGAGGTTTTACTTGTTGATTCCGATTTGCGACGGCCTTCCCAGCAGCGGTTTTTTAAAATTAAAAATGAGCTTGGATTATCCAGCTTGATTTTTAAAGATGGGCTCGATTTAGCGGAGGTTGTGCAAGATAGCGGTAAGAACGGATTAAAGGTTATACCCAGTGGCCCGATTCCACCTTACCCTGCTGAGATGCTTTCTTCGCAACGCATGAAAGATCTGGTTGACAGATTTACAGAGAAATTTGATTATATTATTTTTGATTCACCCCCCGTACTTGCCATGACTGATGCTGTCGTGCTTTCAAACCTTGTTGACGGCACCCTGCTTGTGCTCGACTATGGGAAGGTCAGGCGTGATGAGGCTACCGATGCCTTGAAAACACTGAACAGAGTTCAGGCGAATGTAATTGGGGTGGTTCTTAATTATGTGCCCTACTCGAAATCTTATTATGATGGATACAAAAATTATTACAGCGCTAGCAAAAAAAAGAGAAGCCAGAAGAACTAAATTTAAGTGATTTCGTTAAGAAGCCATCAGACGTGGAAATTATTGGATTGGGCTGTAACTTGCATGAATGATCAAGCAGACAACCCAGGTGGCAAAAATTTTTCCTTTTCACACGCCACTTTTTTCACATGCAAACTTGCTATTTTCGAGTAAATCAAGAATATTTATTTTAATATGCAAAGTAATAGCAGTTTTGTTAACTGTTAGAATCGATATCCAAATCATTTATCAAACCGGCAGTTCTACATTTTCCATCTCAAATTCGGGTTCTCCGATAACTACCAGGCCGAGGTCTCCGTTCACCGTGATCAGTTCCCCGGTTTCGATAAGATCTGTTGCCTGGTTGACTCCGTTGACTGCCGGGATTTCCAATTCCCGGGCAATAATTGAAGAGTGTACCAGCATGCCGCCTCTTCTTTCGACGATGCCCCCGGCCAGGGAAATGATGAAGGTCATTTGTGGTTGGACGGCGTCAAAAACCAGGATTTCACCCGTGACTACATCCTTGAAGTCTTCTACTGATCGAATCACCCTTGCTTTACCCGTGATTAAGCCGGGAGAGGAAGGTTGACCGACCAGCTGCCTGGGTTTTAGGGAAGGTCGCCTGCTTTCCTTAATCTTGCTTTCAATTTTAGTCAGGGTCAGGGGCTCTTCAGTCCGAAGACTTTTTACCACAGCTTCCCAGCCTTCCAGGATAATCTGCTTCGGTACTTCTGCAAGCAAGCCGGCTTTCTGCAGCCTGGCCAGACCCTCTTTTAGATATATAAGCAGCTGGTTTTCCAATTTGCCTAGAAGAATATTATCGTCATCGCGAAGCTTCCAGCTCAGGCGGCCGATACGCAGCCAGTTAGCAGCCTCTTCCCGCTTTTCAGGGCCTGCTTTCTCGAAATAGTTCCTCTCCATATCCTCGTAGAGTTTAATTTTTTTATCAGCAGTGGATTGATCTTCTGCTATCTCTGCCAGAGAGAATATTGTTTTCAGTAGCATCCTTGGGTCATCGGCGAGGCTTTTACTTTCATAATAAAGATTCATCTGGTCGGCAAGTAGTTTCTCAAAGGCTTTTCTGAAGCTTTCCACATCTGCGGTATTTTTGCTAATGTCATGCAGAAATTGGTCTGTGCTTCCCGCTGTTTCGCTTTCCAGGTAACTGGTTATTATATTTTTCAGGATTGGTGAACGGTTAAGCATTTTGCCCA
>PWUG01000137.1 GCA_003562605.1 Syntrophomonadaceae bacterium
AGCTCGAGCTGACGCTCGTGGATGAGGGCGTCCCAGAGGCTCCCGCAGGCGCCGTTGTGCTTCCTGGGCACGCAGTCGTCGCCCAGCGGCGGGCCTTCCACCGTGACCGGCGGCAGCTCGCCGTTGGCCACCCGGGTGTGGTTGATGAGGGGGACGGCGTCGGCAGCCCGTCCCAGGCGGATGAGGGCCTCGGCCTTCAGGAGGTTCATCTCCGTCGTGCCGATGGTGACCTGGGGACCTACGTGCCAGGAGTCCCCGAGACCGTCCCTGTGCCAGTAGTACCACGACCACCGATAGGTGCCCCGGTCCTCGGGCCAGATGTTGTGCACATGATACCCGAAGTACTTACCCTCGGTGGTTGGCCCGGCCTCGCCGTGGATGCGGCGATCGGGGGTGACGATCTGGAAGGGCATGCGGCTCTCCGAGGGCGTGGAGATCCAGGTCTGGAACCCGCCGGACACGTCGGCAGGGCCCAGGGCCCGGAGATCCGGACGGATATGGTCCGAAGGCCGGGCCCGGACCCGGGCCAGGAGGCGCCGGAAGTTCGCCTCCCACACCGTCAAAAGCCCCTGAATAGCGAAGTCTTGCGTGATGCCGGCGTCGATGAGGGTGAGGACCTGGCTCCAGTCCACCTCCATCCGCTCCTCCCACGTCCTGGGCATGTAGGCCAGGATCCGGGCCTTGTAGGTGTTGATGAGGCGGACGAAGTCCGCGTTGCTCATCTGAGCGCCGTTGAACCAGTCCACGCTCCCGGGGATGGTAAAGCTGTTGGCCTGGGCGATGGCGATGGCCTCGTCCAGGATCCGCAGGGCTTCGGCCTGCACCTCCTGGTAGGGCTGGAAGGCCCTGGGATCCATCTGCTCGATGTCCGTGTCCTCGGTGACGACGATGGCCTGGTCGTAGTAGAGGGCCAGGTAGCCCAGGATGATGCCCTGGACGAACTTGCCGAAGGCCACGGCCCGGGGAGTATCGTCGGCCCCCCCGGGACCCGTGGTGATCTTGAGCCCCTGGTCAATGGCAAAGAGCCCGTCGTTCACGTTGGACAGGGCCGGATAGAGCCGGCTCCAGGGAGCCCGGCCCACGAACCCCCGGGTGTTCAGGGGACTGGCGTCGAAGATGCTCCGGGGCTCCACGGTCACGTCGTGCACGCCGAAGTCGAAGAACCCGCCGGTGAGATTGTCCGCCATGGCGGCGTTGGGGATGCTGGGATTCCTCTCTTGGACGTGATCGAAGTAGATCTGGTATGAGGTGGAGATGAGGGACTGGACGTCGCCCGGTGTGGCCAGGACCCGTTCCCGGTCCGGCTCGTTGGGGTTGCTCACGTCCAACTCGACGCAGCCGACCATCAAGACCACGGCCGCAGCGAGGACTCCTTTCAGAATACGCATTGTCTATTGTCCTCCTAGAACCGGATCTCAAGACCCATGGTCACGGTGCGGAATTGCGGATAGATGAATTGGTCGATCCGCTGCAGGGGTGTTCCCGCCTCCGGATCGTAGCCCGAGTACTCAGACCAGGTGAACAGGTTTCGGCCCGTGGCGAATACCGACGCCTCGGAGATGCCCACGCCCCCGAGACGCTCCAGAGCGCTGCTCGGTACACGGTACCTGAGGCTGACCTCCCGGAGCTTCACGTAGCTGGCGTCCTCCACGTACCACTCGTTCACGAGGTTCGAGGCGTACAGGACCGTGTAGTAGTCGGTGGTCTTCTTCCTCTCCTGAGGCTTGCCGGCCTGATCCGTGTCGCCGCTGCGGAAGTACTGGTACATCCGCTGCTTGGTGCGGTTGAGAATGTCGCCCCCCACCTGGGCATTGAAGAGGGTATAGACCGTCAGGTTCCCGTACCGAAGGTTGGAGGAGAGGCCCCACATCAAGTCAGGGTTGCTGTCTCCGATACGGACCACAGCGGAGCTGCCGCCCTCGTCGAGCTCGAGAATGGGCAGTCCCCAGCCGTAGGTCTGACCTTCGATAGAGGTGCTGGTGCCCCACTGGTGATTCCGCCAGTTGCCACCCTCTCCCACCCATACCACCAGGCCGTCGTCGTTCACCTGGAACTGGTTGGCAGCAACGCCTTCCGGAAGCTCAGAGAGAGAGGTGAGGAAGCGGGTCCCGTATATGGTGCCCATGGTCTCACCGGCGCAGCGGAAGAAGGCGCTGGCCGTTCCCGTGCGGAAGCAGCGGCGGTTGTACTCGGTGATTTCGTGACGGGAACGGTCCGCCACGAACCCCAGGGACCAGCGAAGGTTGGGCCGCTCTACCACGGCGGCCTCGAAGGTGGCCTCCCAGCTGGTCCCCTCCACCGTACCGGCATTCTGCCACTGGCTGGAGAAACCGAAGGCGGCCGGCAGGGGAACGGCCACGAGCTGGTCCTCCGTCACCTGGCGAGCGTGAGAAAGCTGGATGGAGTAGCGATTCTGGATGATGATGTCGACACCGAACTCCTGCTCCGTGGTCCGTTCCGGCTTCAGGAACCGATTGCCCAGGGTGGACTTGCTGACCCCGCCACCGTCGGTAAAGGAGTAGGTCTCGA
>PWUG01000228.1 GCA_003562605.1 Syntrophomonadaceae bacterium
AGCGCGGCCCTGTAAAGGGTGAGGACCTTGAAAGTGAAATTGAGCTGTCCCTCGAAGAAGCCTATCAAGGCGTTACCCGATCAATTCGGGTCAGTGGCAGTTCCGTCTGCCCCGAGTGCGGAGGAACAGGAACCAGGGACCGCAACTTCTGTGCACAATGCGGTGGAACCGGAGCTGTCCCTGAAGAAAAAACCCTGGATGTAAAAATACCGGCCGGGGTAAAAGAAGGAAGCCGCATCCGCCTAAAGGGCCAGGGCGGGGGCGGCCTTGGCGGGGCCTCGAAAGGAGACCTGTTTCTTAAAGTCCGATTGCGCCCTCATCGTGTATTCAGGTTGAAAGATAGCGATATAGAAGTCGATGCGGAGATCCGTCCTGACCAGGCTGTTTTCGGAGACAGGATCCCCGTGCAGACATTAGATGGAAAAGTCAATGTTAAAGTACCGCCAGGCAGCCGCAGCGGAAACAAACTCCGCTTGCGTGGCAAAGGCTTTCCCGGTAAAAACAAAGCCCGCGGAGACCAATATGTCAGCCTGGTAATCAATACTCCGCCTGATATAAGCGAAGAAGAAAAAGATCTCTATAAAAAACTGCATGATCTACGGAAAGGTGGGGAGTGATCATAATGAAACTGATACAAATTCACTGCCACACCGATATCGCAGAGAAGATAACCGAAGTCCGGTTGGAGTTCCATCCTGATTTACTTGCAGTTTATAAAGAGCTGGGTCTTATCGAATTAACGGATGATGGTATACGCAGCGATGATATGCGCCGCCTGCAGAAGATCCTCCGCCTTAAGAGAAACTGCGGTGTAAACACTGTTGGGGCAGCCATAATTGTTGATTTGCTTGAAAAAATTGAAAACATGCAGGACGAGATTGATAGTCTGCGCAGTAGGTAGGTGATATTAGATGGATTTGAACCGTTTTACCAATAAATCGAGAGAGGCTCTTTCGGCAGCCCAGGAAATAGCCGCTAACCGCGGCCACCAGGTCATCGGTCCAAAGCATTTGCTGGCCGCCTTACTTGACCAGGAAGACGGCCTCGCCGGTCGTTTTATCCAGCATACCGGGGCCGATGCGGCTTCCCTGCAGCAGGGGCTTGAAAAACTGCTCTCAGGTATTCCCCGTGTTTCAGGTTACGAAAGCACTCTTCAGATGAGTTCTGCAATGGCCCGGGTTCTATCAAGATCAGAAAAAGAGGCTAAACAACTAAAGGATGACTATGTCAGTGTTGAACATATCCTGCTGGCTTTAACCGAGGAGAGTGAAGAAGACTTAAAAAAACTCTTAAGCCAGGCAGGTATTGATCGTAATACCCTTTTAAGCTCTTTAAAAACGGTTCGGGGTTCCCAACGCGTAACCAGTGACAGTCCGGAAGACACCTACGAAGCACTTTTGCGTTATGGCAGGGATCTGACTGAAGAGGCTGAAAAAGGCAAGCTGGATCCTGTAATCGGCAGAGATGAAGAAATCCGCCGGGTTATGGAGATATTATCGAGAAGAACAAAGAACAACCCTGTCCTAATCGGCGACCCCGGTGTAGGTAAGACAGCAGTTGCAGAAGGCCTGGCCAGGCGGATCGTAGCTGGTGATGTCCCTGAAGGGTTAAAAAATAAAAAAGTAATCACTCTTGACATGGGCTCCCTCGTTGCCGGAGCAAAATACCGGGGTGAATTTGAAGAAAGATTGAAAGCAGTCTTAAAAGAGGTGCAGGAAGCTGAAGGCAGGATTATTCTCTTTATCGACGAACTGCACACCGTAGTCGGGGCAGGCGCCGCGGAAGGGGCAATGGATGCAGGAAACCTCTTAAAGCCGATGCTGGCCCGCGGTGAACTACAATGTATCGGTGCGACTACTATTGACGAATACCGTAAACATATTGAAAAAGATGCCGCCCTGGAGAGACGCTTCCAGCCGGTACGGATCAATGAACCGTCCGTGGAAGATACCATTTCAATTTTACGCGGCTTAAAAGAACGCTACGAAGTGCACCATGGAGTGCGTATCCAGGACGGCGCCCTGATCTCGGCAGCGGTTTTATCCGACCGTTATATCAGCGACCGTTTCCTGCCCGACAAGGCTATTGACTTAGTCGATGAGTCTGCAGCGCACCTGCGCACACAAATTGACAGTATGCCTGCCGCTTTAGATGAAATTACCCGGCGGGTTATGCAGTTGGAGATTGAAGAAACTGCCTTAAAAAAAGAAACAGACCCGGCATCGCGCGATCGCCTGGAAAAACTGCAGAAGGAGCTGGCTGAACTGCGTTCCGAAGCAGATGCAATGAAGGCACAATGGCAATCCGAAAAACAGTCGATCTCAAAGGTGCGTGACATTAAGCGTGAGATAGATGAGATACGCACCGAGATTGAAAGAGCAGAAAGAGAATATGATTTAAATAAGGCAGCTGAATTAAAGTACGGCCGTTTAAACGATCTCGAACAGCGCCTCCAGGAAGTAGAAGAGCAGTTGGCCGGCAAGCAGAAAGAAAATATGCTTTTAAACGAAGAGGTAAGTGAAACGG
>PWUG01000245.1 GCA_003562605.1 Syntrophomonadaceae bacterium
ACTCTCTTTTAACAATTTAAATGATCTTAATGCGGCCTGGGATCTGGTTAACGAATTCAGTCAGCCAACTGCGGTGGCAGTTAAACATACGAACCCCTGCGGTGTCGGTTCCGCTTCAACTATTTCCGAAGCTTACAGGCTTGCTTATGATGCGGATCCTGTATCTATCTTCGGAGGAGTGCTGGCTCTAAACCGGCCTGTTGACGCATCGACAGCCGGCGAGATGGAAAAGATATTTTTAGAAGTGATTGCGGCTCCCGGGTTTTCAGGTGAAGCCCTGGAAATATTACAGTGTAAAAAAGATATCCGCCTGCTGAAGGTTGATACAGCAACAAAAGGAAGAGATATGTCAGACTTGAAGAAGATAGCCGGTGGAGTTTTAATCCAGGCTGTCGATACAGAACCTGTAGATGTATCGACAGGAAAAGTTGTTACCGAGAGGAAGCCTACTGCAGATCAATGGTTAGCACTTAATTTTGCCCAGAAAGTGGTCAAACATGTTCGTTCCAATGCGATCGTGATTACAGGCAAAGGGCAGACATATGGAATTGGCGCAGGTCAGATGAATCGTATCGGAGCTGCCCGGATAGCCCTTAGCCAGGCCGGATTAAGAGCAAAGGGTGCTGTACTGGGTTCCGATGCTTTTTTCCCATTTCCCGATACAGTCGACGAGGCGGCTAAAGCCGGCATTATAGCAATTGTCCAACCGGGTGGTTCTATGAAAGATGATGAATCCATAAGACTCTGTAACCGTTTGGGTCTGGCCATGGTTTTTACCGGACGGCGCTACTTTAAACATTAAGAAGACAGGGGAGGTTGTTTAAATGCGTGTTTTGATCGTTGGCGGTGGAGGGCGGGAGCATACTTTAGCCTGGAAAATAAGTCAGAGCCCTCTCCTGGAAAAACTTTACTGTGCGCCTGGTAATGCCGGTATCTCCTCCGTGGCCGAATGTATTGATATAGACGACGATGATATTGATTCCCTCAGGAAATGGGCGCTGGATCAAAAGATTGATTTAACGGTTGTCGGGCCGGAAGTTCCACTTGTCCTCGGTCTTGCAGATTCTTTCAGGCTATCCGGCTTGAATGTTTTTGGGCCCGAAAGCAGAGGGGCTATGCTTGAAGGCAGTAAAGTCTGGTCCAAACGGAAGATGAAGGAGTGGGGTATTCCGACGGCCGGGTTCACTATTTTTGATGATTTTGACGACGCCCGTCGTCACCTGGCCCGTTTTTACGGCGGCCCGGTGGTAATTAAGGCCGACGGCCTGGCGGCCGGAAAAGGGGTTTTTGTTGCTTCCGGCCCTGATGAAGCGGAACAGGCACTTTATGACATTATGATCGAACGGGTTTTTGGTCCTGCAGGGAACCGGGTAATTATTGAAAACTGCCTCGTCGGGGAAGAGGTTTCGGTGTTGGCGGTTACCGACGGTAAAGAACTTGTGATTTTACCGTCATCACAGGATCATAAAGCCATTGGTGAAGGAGACAAAGGGCTTAATACCGGTGGTATGGGCGCTTACTCTCCGGCTCCGATCTATACCGAAGAACTGGCCCGCCTTACCAAAGAGCGGGTATTCCAACCGCTGCTAAAAGGATTAACTGCTATGGGAGTCATTTTCAGGGGAGTTATTTATGCCGGTTTGATGGTATCGGAAAATGAATTTAATGTTTTAGAATTTAATGTCCGTTTTGGCGATCCTGAAACACAGGCCATTATACCGCGGATGCAGTCTGATTTACTGCCCCTGCTTGCAGCGGCGGCCGAAGGTGATCTTAAAAATATTGAACTGCAATGGAAAGATGATCCTGCTGTTTGCGTGGTGCTTGCCTCCGGTGGTTACCCTGGCAGTTATGAAACAGGGTTTGCCATCGAAGGCCTTGAAAAGCTGGAAGCAGCCGGTGACGATAAGGTGGCAGTATTTCATGCCGGGACAGCTTTAAAGGACGGACGACTGGTTACTGCAGGGGGCCGTGTAATGGGTGTAACAGCCTGGGACAGCGATCTGCATAAAGCCCTGCAGCGTGTATACAGGGCGGTTGATCAGATAAAATTTGAAGGATGTTATTATCGCCGTGATATAGCGCACAGGGCCATTTAAGCGGATCTCCTTTTCCCCAATTTTTTTGTATTGAAATTTTAGAGCGGTAAGGGGTTTCTTTTGCCGCTGACTTATAAAAGGAGGAGTAGACGATGAGTTCGGCTGTGATAGTCGGCTTTGCCCGTACTCCGTTCGGGAAATTCCTGGGATCACTGCAGGATGTGCCTGCTGTAGAGCTCGGTGCGGCGGCGGTCAGGGAGGCCTTGATTCGTGCTAAAATCCAGCCCAGCCAGGTCGATAATGTTTTGCTCGGAATGGTCGTCCAGGCCGGCGCAGGGCAGATTCCTTCCCGGCAGGCTTCGATCAGAGCCGGACTGCCGTACTCAATTCCTTCGGAGACGATCAATAAAGTATGTGCTTCCGGCCTGCGGGCAGTAAATCTTGGTGATACCCTGATCAGGGCCGGTGATGCTTCTGTAATAGTAG
>PWUG01000025.1 GCA_003562605.1 Syntrophomonadaceae bacterium
GAACCCTGACCATTCACTCCTACGGCCTGATGATTGCCCTGGGCATCCTTGTTGCTGCAATAGGAATACACAGGGAAGCGCCCCGGGAAGGGCTTAATGCTGATTATGTCCTGGAAGCGGTTATTCTTGCTGCTTTTAGCGGCCTGATTGGAGCGCGCATTCTTTACGTCGCTCTAAACTGGGAATATTACAGCGCACGTCCGTTTTCAGCTTTTTTCACCCAGTTTGAGGGGCTTTCTTTTTACGGTGGCCTGTTTGCCGGGGTTATTGCCCTATTTTTGTGGACCCGGTGGCGCGGAATTGGTTTTCTAAAACTTGCTGACCTGTTTGCGCCCTACCTGGCTCTTGGCTATGGTTTTGGCCGAATTGGATGCTTTCTTAACGGATGCTGCTACGGGCTGGAATCCACTGTGCCCTGGGCGCTTCCTGTTAACATGGCCGATGACGTGCTGCGGCACCCCGTTCAGCTCTATGCCTTGCTTGGTGCTTTGATTATTTTTGTTATACTTAAATTACTTCGGCCTGTAAGGCCTTTCGTCGGGTTTCTCCTTGTTTCCCTTTTTGGTCTTTACGGATTACTGCGATTTACGACCGAATTCTTCCGTTATGGAGAAGCAGTCCTGTTCGGCCTGACATCCGCCCAACTCTTCAGCCTGGCTTTAACCTTTTTTTCGTTGCTTGTGATAGCAGTATTTTTCTATACCGCCCCTGAAGAAAAAGAAGAACAGGGACAGTCACCGCGCTCCAAAAAAGGCCCCAAAAAAAACAAAAAGAGTATAAAAAATGAGAAGCGACAATGATTTTTCCGCTTCATTACATGAAGAACTGACAGTTGAACCGGATCACACCGGCTGCCGCCTCGATACCTACCTTTCCGGGCAAATTTCCGGTCTGTCCCGCAACCGGGTTCAGAAACTGGTTGAAGACGGCCGCGTCCTGGTAAACCAGGCTCTCTGCGAAGATAAAAATTATCGCCTGCAGGCCGGTGATCTGGTCAGTTTAACTATTCCCCCTCCTGAAAAAACTGCGGTAGAGCCGGAAGAGATCCGGCTCGATATTATTTATGAAGACGAAGATCTGCTGGTGATCAATAAACCGCGGGACATGGTCGTTCATCCTGCTCCGGGCCATTCGAAAGGCACCCTGGTTAATGCCTTGTTAAGCCACTGCCGGGACCTTTCCGGTATTGGTGGAGTTATGCGCCCCGGGATAGTACACCGGCTGGACAAAGATACATCGGGTCTTCTGATTGTTGCTAAGAACGATATTGCTCACCGTGCGCTATCAGGCCAGCTTAAAGAAAGGCAGCTGCACAGAGAATACATAGCCCTTGTAAATGGCGAAGTAAGACCAAAAATAGGCCGTATTGAAGCACCGATCGGCCGCCATCCCCGTCATCGCAAAAAAATGGCCGTCGTTACCGGTGGCAGAGAAGCGATAACCCGCTACAAGGTCCTAAAATATTTCGACCGTTACAGCCTTTTAAAACTTAACCTGGAAACTGGCCGCACCCACCAGATCCGTGTTCATCTCGCCTATATCGGTTTCCCTGTCGTAGGCGATCCGGCTTATACAAAGGGCGGCACAGGTCAACTTCCGCCTGAGCTGGCAGCTCCCCAGGCTTTGCACGCCTGGCGCATCACGTTCAACCACCCGCGCACTGCAGAAAAAATGCAATTCTTCACCCCCCTGCCTGCAGAATTCAAAAAAACCCTCCACTGGCTGAAGAGTCATTCCATCAGGGGTAAGCATTAAGCCGGCTTTTAGATATATTTTAGTACACTACCTCCGTCCCTCTGTACTAGATTTTAGCCAGAACGGCATTTTTAGTACAGAGGGACGGAGGTAGTGTACTAAAACAGGGGGTTGAATTAATTATGACAGGTCAAACTGCTCTTTTAGCCGCTTATCCCGGGGGTTTACGGTTATTGTTTCGTAATTTTCATAGAAAACAGAACCTGGCTTACCGCCCGGCCGGCGGCGGACGTGGCGTACTTCGGTGTAGTCTACAGCCACCGCACTGCTTTCCCGCCCCCGGCTGTAATAAGCCGCCAGAAATGCGGCTTCTTCCACATCCGCCGGAGGTGGGGGATAGGGGGCTTCTTTTAATATGACGTGACTACCCGGAATTTGCCGAACGTGAAACCAGGTATCACGGCGGATAGCTGCTTTGAAAGTAATGTAGTCGTTTTGGCGGTTATTTCTGCCGACAAGAATTGTATGGCCTGATGAAGCTTTAAAAGTTAGCGGCTGTGGTATGGAGTCTTTTTTTCTGGTTTTTTTCCGTGTTTCACGTATATATCCGGCATCGATCATCTCCTGCCGGATTTCATCCAGTGAATCCCCTGTGCTGTTTTCAATTGTATATTGCAGTTCCCGGCAGTACCGAATTTCTGCCCTGGTTTTATTCAGCTGTTTTTTGATTTTTTCCTGCCCTTTTTTTGCTTTACGGTACCGGTTAAAATGGTACTGTGCATTCGTGCCCGCCGACTTCGAGGGATTAAGAGGCACTATTACTTTTTCACCGGGATTATACAAATCCGGCAAAACAACATTTTCGGCTCCCTTTGGAACCTGATCACCATAAGCCAGAAGAAGCTCGCCGTAAAGGCGGTGCTGCGGCGCTTTTGATGCTGCCTGAAGTTCTTTATCCTGCTGCCGGCGCTTCTTTTCGAGTGCTGCCAGGCGCTTTTCCATGGCGGCATTCAGCTGCTCGCGGAGCAGTTTTTCCCGGTTGTCACGAATCAAATCATTGTAAAAATGGTCAAGCATCCTGTTGGCGTTATCAAATTTAACCTGTTCCTCATCAGGGAGGTGGGTCAAAGGTATCGCTGCGTATATTTTGCGTGATGGCAGCATAACCGGCTGCAATTTACCCGGACTGTCGTCTGAAAATATATTTTTGGTCTCTTTTAAGAGGCGTGTGATGCTCGCCTCTGGTGCACTATTTTCCCAGTTACTCCTGTGCAGAAGTTCTCTCGCTGTTAGCGGGCTAATGCCGCCCACGGCACTTAAAAGCGCTTTTTCAGGGCTGTTGCCTTTGCCAATCAGGCTCTGCAGAATACCGCTAAACTGTTCAAGGTTCATTTGAGATGGATCAAGTTTCTCCTGCAGGGGAGGCGGCTGATATAACTCTCCGGGCATAATGGCCCGTTTTGGATTTTTATCCCACGACACAGTCCTTACCGCTCCGAGGATTACCCCGTCATTATCTACAAGGATCAGGTTGCTGCGTCGGCTCATAATTTCTGCAATTAACTTAACCGGCTTTATACCGTCGGGGGGATCAAAAGCAATTTCCAGGATTCTTTCCAGGGGCGGGTTGCTAAATGAAACAGCCCGGCCTCCGACCAGGTATTTTCGCAGTTGCATACAAAATGGGGAGGGTTGTTCTAAGCCCTGATAACGCTTTTCTGTTAAATGAACACGGGCATACCCGGAGTCAACCGAAATCAGCAGCCCTGGCTGCCTGCCCCGGGTGTAAAGGTGAATTACAATTTCACCCCGCCCCGGTTCGTAAACACGCTGCACGGGTGCACCAGTCAGTGCATCCTGCAGTTCATCTGTAACGGCTTTCATAATTAAGGTGTCAAAAGACATAATCGCTTTCACTCCCAGCATTCAGTATAATTCTTCTTGGTAGTGATGGCAAATATAAGAGACTTATCCCCGTATTGATCACCGCTTATATAGTAACACCCGGCAGCCGGAGGCGCCTGCGAGCATACAGTGGACAGCAAAGATGTGCCTCTGCTTGAGAAGTGAGAAATGAGTGCAATAATTCCTCCTTGAGATCACCCTGATTTGATGATAATATTAACGCAGCAATTAAGAATAAAAAGATTAAGGACTATAAATGCTTATGATCAGCAGTATGACTGGTTACGGACGCGGCAGCAATTCTCAGGAAGGTTTTACTTTTATTGCCGAGCTGCGCTCGGTCAATCACCGTTATGCAGACTTTGCCCTGCGGCTTCCACGTGAACTCTATTCCCTGGAAGACCGTATCCGCCGCCAGCTGCAGCAGTCAATCAAGAGAGGTCGGGTTGAAGTCAGCATCGCGCTGGATGAAATTCCCGCAGGCCTGCGCCAGGTTAAAGTTAATTATGATTTGGCTGAAGACTATTACCAGGCCTTGCAGATGCTTTCAAACCGCCTGGATATCTCAGATAATATTCAGCTGGCACACCTATTACAGATGCCCGAACTTTTTAAGCCGGGCGGGGTTACCCTGACAGAAGAACAGGTCTGGCCCGTGGTGAGTGCGGCCTTGCAGGAAGCGCTTGATCAACTTATAGAGCAGCGCCGCGCAGAAGGCGAAAATCTTTGCCGTGACCTGCTGGAAAGGTGCGACCGCCTGGAAGAACAGGTTGAGGTTGCCGCCAGGAATGCTGAAGAAGCAAAAGAGGAATGCCGTCAACGAACAGAGCAGAAGTTCTCGGAATTGCTGGCAGGCAAGTTTGAAGAAACCAGACTATTGATGGAATGTGCACTGCTGGTTGATCGAATGGGTGTAGATGAAGAACTTGTCCGCCTCAAGAGCCATATTGAAGCATTTCGTTCTAACCTGACCGGTTTAGATCCCGCCGGGCGTAAACTGGATTTCATTGCACAGGAAATGTTCCGTGAAGTTAACACCATCGGCTCGAAGGCCGGAGGTTACCGACTCACCAATACGGTTGTTGAGCTAAAAGCAGAACTGGAAAAAATACGGGAACAGATACAAAACCTGGAGTAAGAAAAGGGGGGGAGGGCCATAATGGCTATAAAATTGATAAACATCGGGTTCGGCAATATTGTATCAGCTTCCAGGATCATTGCTATTGTCAGCCCTGAATCGGCGCCGATTAAAAGGGTTGTCAGTGAAGCCAGGGAGAGAGGTTTGTTGATCGATGCTACTTACGGACGGCGAACACGTGCCGTTATCGTTTCCGACAGCGGGCATATAATCCTTTCGGCGGTCCAGCCTGAAACAGTCAAACATCGCCTCCAGGCGCGTGACAATAACACTGAAAGCACGGATGCAGATTAGTAATAACCGCGGGAGGTTATTGATGGCTGAAGGAATTCTTTTAATTATATCCGGGCCTTCAGGAGTCGGTAAAGGAACTGTTTGCCGTCACTTAATGACCATAAAGGAAGCGGTTAAGCTTTCGGTTTCGACAACTACCAGACCGCCGCGACCCGGTGAAAAAGAAGGAATAGAGTATAATTTTACGACTCCTGCCCGTTTTAAAGAAATGATTAGCGAAGGCGCTTTCCTGGAGTGGGCAGTTGTCCACGGCCATTATTACGGGACCACCTTATCAACAGTGCGAAATCATCTGGATCGCGGTGAGGATTTGATCCTTGAGATTGATGTACAGGGAGCTAGCCAGGTCAGGGAAAAGTCCCCGGATTCCTTCTCAATTTTCCTTGCCCCTCCTTCACTCAAAGCCCTGGAAAAAAGGATAACCGGACGGGGGACTGAGACCGCGGAAAAAATTAACCGCCGCCTGATAACAGCAAGGCGGGAAATGGATGCCTATCACTTTTACAATTATGTTGTGGTAAATGATACAGTAGATCATGCGGCAGCTTTAATCGGCGCGATAATCGATGCTGAAAAATGCAAAGTAAGCCGCGGAGCCCGTCCACCGGGCTGGGGAGGTGAAAGCAATTGATTTACCCTTCAATTGACGACCTTTTAACGAAGGTTGACAGCAAGTACACTCTTGTAATAGCGGCAGCCAAAAGGGGCCGCCAGCTGCGCAACGGAAGCAAAAGGACGATAGAAACAGATTACCGCAAAGATGTTACTACCGCATTGCATGAGATTGAAGAAGGTAACATCGAGTATGAGCGTATTCGAGATGGCATTAAGTAGGGGTTGTTACTTTGAAAAAGGTAATATTAGGAGTAACCGGCGGGATAGCCGCCTATAAAGCAGTTGAACTGGCCAGGCTTTTTGTGCGCGGCGGTGCGGAGGTCCAGGTAGTTATGACCCCGGCGGCAGCAGAATTTGTTGCTCCGCTGACATTTCAAACCCTGACCAACCGTCCGGCTTATATAGAAATGTACACGGAGCGGACGAGCGATAAAATCCGCCATATCGAATTGCTCGAAGATGCCGATGTCATGGTGATTGCGCCGGCAACGGCAAACACAATCGGCAAAATGGCCTGCGGCTTAGCCGACAACCTGCTTACCACCCTTTACCTGGCGGCCGTTTGCCCGGTAGTTCTGGTTCCTTCCATGAATGTTAATATGTTTAAGCACCCCTCGGTCCGGGAGAACCTTGAAAAACTTTCCCGACACGGCTGCATGATTATGGATCCGGATGCCGGAGAGCTTGCCTGTGGTGTTTATGGCAGCGGCCGTATGCCTGAACCATCGGACATTTATAACTTTACCCGGGTGGCACTCAGGCCCAAAGATTACAAGGATCAGAAAGCCTTGGTTACCGCAGGGCCGACCCGCGAGCCGCTGGATCCGGTCCGTTTCTTGAGCAACCCTTCAACCGGCTTAATGGGCTATTCGCTGGCCCGCGCCTTGAGCGAACGTGGCGCAGATGTTACCCTCATCAGCGGGCCGACCGAACTTAGAGCCCCTGCGGGAGTAAAAAAAATTGCCGTAACAACTGCTGATGAAATGTATAAAGCAGTAATGGAAAGCTTTGAGGAAAGCCGCCTGGTGATCAAGACGGCAGCGGTGTCTGATTTTAAACCTCTCACCACTGCCGAGCATAAAGTCAAGAAAGGTGATGCCACCTACTCAATCGACCTGGCGGCAAACCCCGACATCCTGCTCGAGCTGGGCAAACAAAAAGGCAGCCGCATCCTGGTCGGTTTCGCCGCCGAAACTGAGGAAGCGGTAGAAAATGCCCACGATAAGCTAATCAACAAGAATCTCGATCTTATTGTTGTTAATAATTTAAAAGAACCAGGTGCAGGTTTTGCCGGTCCAACCAACCGGGTCTCGATTATTGATCCAGGAGGTCACGTTGAAGATCTGCCCCTGATGGAAAAAGAGCAGCTAGCCCACCATATCCTCGACCGGGTCGCCAGGCTATTATAAGATTAGTTGAAGCAACCGCGGGGTAAGCAGAACCTCGATAAAAGCGGCCGCGATCAGCAGTAATACAACCAGCGGCAGCACAGATATTACCTCTTTCCAGATAAAGCGGTAACTTTGCATCCTGGTTTTGCCCGGCAAAGGTGAAGCGATACAGTGATAACCGAATTTTAAACCAAGGGCTCCGCAGAGGAAAAAAGCAAACAGTTCAAAAATTCCATGCGGCAGGATCCCGAAAATAATTATTGGCAGCAGTGGGATCCCCTGCTCCACGGTTAAAGAAAACATAACCCCTACTAAAGCGCCGTTAATACCCATTGTAGCCAGTGGGGAAATTCCGGCGACGACACCAAGCAGCAGCATTTGGGCCATCGATATAAAATTATTCATGAAAACAAGTAATATGCTTACCAGCGGATGTGCTTCCATTATAAAAGAGATAAGTTCAAAAAGCCGGTCAAACTGGTTTTCCATGGCCTGATCAGCAGCGTTTTCCGAAGCAGCAGTATTAAAAAAGAAGATCACCGCGCTTAATAGAAAAATAGAAGCAGCCATAATAAACCAGTTAAGGTTATTCCTGATTACCTGTTTGGCCGGAAAAAACAAAGTATAGATAAGCTCAACCTCTTTCTTCAACTTAAATTATCTTATCAAAATTACGCACAGGGGTAAATAGATGCATAAATATGCAGAGGTAATAATAGATCTGGTCAGTAATGCAGTTGATCGCCCCTTTCACTACAGCATTCCGACACATCTGCAGGGTAAGCTGGAGCCCGGCATGCAGGTAACTGTGCCCCTGGGCAATCGCCGCACCCAGGGCTTTGTTTTACGCCTCTTGAAAGAGACCGCCGTAGAATCCCTGCGCGATATAATAGCCATAAACGATCCCGAGCCGTTGCTGACAAAAGAACAGTTGGCCCTGGCTCATTGGTTGGCGATGCGCTGGTACTGCCGTAAAATAGATGCCCTCCACGCCATGATCCCGGCTTCTTTCCGTAAAGAAAAGCGGCCGAAAAAACCTCAGGTTATAGAGGCGACAGCTGCAGCATTCGAGGCTGATCTAAAGCGGGCGCCGGCCCAGAGAGAAGCTGTCAGTATCCTGCTCGGAAAAGGCCCTCTTTCACGAAATAAGCTAATGCATCAGGGTGTTAAAGCTGAAACTATCCGTTCCCTTGAAAAAAAGGGATTGGTGCAGTCAATAACCGTTAGCCCCGCACAGACCAGGAAAGAGAAAGCAGCACCCTCGACCAGGCCGCACCTGATGCGCGATGAACAGGCAGACTGTTTTGAACAGTTAAGCACTGCTCTCGGGCTTCCCGGGGCACAGAAGATGCTTCTGCACGGGGTTACAGCCAGCGGTAAAACCGAAATCTATATGCAGGGTATTGCCCGCTGCCTGGAACAGGACCGAACCGCCCTGATCATGGTTCCGGAAATTTCGCTGACCCCGCAGATGATCGAGCATTTTGAAGGCCGTTTCCCCGGCCTTGTTGCCGTGCTGCACAGCCGCCTGACCGTTTCTGAAAAAAACCGTCAGTGGCAGGCGATATTGAGCGGTGAGGCGAGGGTAGTACTCGGCGCCCGTTCGGCCGTGTTTGCGCCTCTCGACGCAATCGGCTTGATAATCATCGATGAAGAACATGAAACAACTTACAAACAGGAAGACACCCCTCGCTATCATGCCCGCGATGTAGCCTGGTGGAGAGCCCGCTACAACCGGGCGGTGCTACTCTTAGGCAGTGCTACCCCATCCCTGGAAAGTTATTACCAATCGATGGAAGACGATACATTGCTGTTGAGCATGAAAGAAAGGGTTACCCCGACCCAACTGCCTCCGGTAAAAGTAGTCGATATGCGCAGGGAGCTTAAAGAAAACCACCGTCACATTTTTAGCCGCCTGCTTTTAGAAGAATTAAACGGTGTTATTGAGCGTGATGAACAGGCCCTGCTCTTTATAAACAGGCGCGGGTTTGCCGGGTTTGTCCTCTGCCGGGAATGCGGCTATGTGGTTCGCTGTCCTTCCTGCGATGTTTCACTGACTCTGCATAAAGACCGGGAATTGATGTGCTGCCATTACTGTGCCCATGAGGCTCCTGTTCCCCAGACCTGTCCGAGCTGTGGCGGGATTAAGATCCGTTATTTCAGCGCCGGCACGCAGCGTGTTGAAGATGAAGTCAGGAAACTCTATCCTGCAGTTTCCCTGATCCGTATGGACAGGGATACAACATCCAGCCGTGAGGCTCACAGCAACTATTACCGGCAGTTCAAGGATCGGAAAGCAAGCATCTTAATCGGTACCCAGATGATTGCCAAAGGTTTCGACTTCCCGGGAGTAACCCTGGTCGGGGTCGTCGCTGCCGATACCACATTGAACCTGCCCGATTTCAGGGCACCGGAGCGAACATTCCAACTTCTGACCCAGGTCTCCGGCCGTACGGCCCGTGGGCCCAAAGGGGGTAAGGTCATTGTCCAGACCTATCATCCCTCACACTACAGTATCCTTGCCGCAGCCGATCACGATTACATTACTTTTTATGAAAAAGAGCTTGAAAACCGCCGCCAGCTCGCATACCCGCCTTTTAGCGATTTAATACGCTTTCTCTTTAGCTCAGAAGATGAAAAGGCTGTTTTCGAAGCGGCAAACTGGTTCACCGATCTTCTTGAACCCTTCGGCGACAGCGCTGAACTTATGGGTCCGGCTCCCGCTTCCCTCTACCGCATCAAGGAGCAGTACAGGGTGCAGACAATCCTAAAGGGCAAATCCCTGACCAGGCTGGCTCCCGCCATCAGGAAGGTAATCCGGGAATA
>PWUG01000247.1 GCA_003562605.1 Syntrophomonadaceae bacterium
CCAATCAACGCTCCGGCTGCCGCCCCTTCAGCACGGGTACGATCGTCATCTGGCATGGTTTCGCAGCCACTGAGCAACCCTATCGACATAACAACAAGCCCCATAACGCGCAGTGTTTTCATCAGTTGTTCTCCTGTTTATTACACAACATTAATTAACTAAAGCTGAACAGACAAGTCAGCCGTCCTCGAAACGGGCAAACCGTTCTCGAAACTCGGTAAACCAGCGTTCCGAATCAACCCGGCGCTGTTCTACAAACTCCTCAAGATGTGCTCCAAGTAGCTCTAATACCACCCGCTCACGCATAGGTAATTCCCCTTCATCCAATAAAGTTAATGCATGTTTGATATGTGAAAACTCATAGTCACCGAGTTGGGCAATTTTCATCGAGTACCCACGGAATTGTTCATCTGCTGCAGCCTGCTCATCCTGGATACGTTGATCCACAGCCCGCAATTGGTTTTGATAACGAGTGGAAATTTCAGCCAGCTCTGCAGCAGAAGTACGAGCACGCGCTAAGCTATGCAAACGCGACAAGTGAAAACCTAAAATCGTACCGTTACGGGCAGCATCTTGAGCTAAACTGCGAGCACTCTGGCGCTGAGCCTGCTCTAAGCGTTGACGAGCGTTATCCATGTACGCCTGCACTGTATCCAATTGCTCCTGCAATTCGTGATTTTCGGCTTTCAAGTGCTCCAAAATGGGGTCAATAGTGTCCAGCTCGATTGTGGCCTGAGTGACAAGATTGTCCAGTGTCTGTCCAACCGGCATACTGCGACGTAATTCATTGCGATACTGCGTGTACTCCTGAACCAGTTGCTGGCGATAGTGCTCAGTGACCACGACATTGGCCCCAATAGCCAACCGCGCACCCGTTATGAAATTGCGCCGCTCAACCATACGCTGATGCTCGGTATCCCAAGCGTAAGTATCAAATTCTTGGCGTTGCGCACTGCGTAGATCTGCGGATGTGGATTGCACACTGCCACCACGCACCGCCACTCCACCCGGTTTACCCTGCCAAATTTCTGGGCGGAACAATCCTGAAGTCATCTCTTGGGCATTGCCAAATAAATCATAAAACCCTAGTGAGGTTGGCCGTGCTGGTCGCAAACCAATCGGGCGGGTACCCTCGCGTGCGTTGTCAGCGAACCACGCATGGCGCTGAGCCTGTCCGGCGGGGAACGGTGCGCGATCGTTAAACGTGCCGGCCTGCAATGCGGGCAAGCCACCACGAGCCACATACTCCCATTCTTCTTCTGTAGGTAGCCGTAAAAACCCAGGCACGTTCTCAATACGCGGCAAAGAGGCCATACGTTCGGGATGCGCAGGGTCAAATAACCAGCGATTGTATTCGCGGATAAAATTTTGAATGTCGTGATAACCCACAAAAGTAAGCGGTCGCAACAATTGTTCGCGCAGTTGCCGTCCCGTATATTGGGTGAGTGACGCCATATTGGAGTCACCACTCACTTGCAGCAGTGACTCTAACCCCATGAGCGCAACGTATTGCCCAACAGTCAGTTCGTATTTAGCTAAGTAAATAACCCAACCAGAACCATCCGTTGTGGGAAACGAGCCACTGATTTGAATTCGCTGTAAACCTTCAAAAATACCACCACTGGCGTCACCAATTTGGACAATTCGCTGCTCATCGCCCCAAAATCCAGCACCAGGCACCCGAGCAGCACGGAACACCATTTCTGCAGCACCAAACTCACCAAATGCTGTGCATTCGGGCATAGGTAGAATGATGTCACCACTGGCAGGTTTAGGATTGTATAAACTTACGGGGGGCGCTGCGGCCACCGCATAGCCCCAGAATATGCAGCACCCCATTACTAACCACCACCACTTATTGCTCACGCAAAACCTCCGCTGGATCAATCAATGTGGTTCGCCATGCAGCAGCGACTGCTGCCAATAGCGCAAGGACTAAAGTCACCAGCACGGCCAATCCACCCTGCAAGGGTGGTAGGGCACAAAACCGCTGACCATCAATTAACTCATCAGCAAAATTGATATTAATAGCTGTTGCTAACAGCGCATAAGCGAGAAAACCCGCCGCTAAACTGCACACGGCCAAGAGGGTTCCTTGTACCAAAGGCATGTAAAGCACATGATGGCGAGCTAAACCGACCAAACGCAGTACACCAAAATCTCGTCGGCGGCGCTCAACGGCTGCATACAAGCTGACAATTAACACAGCCGTTCCGCCACTTAAACCGAGGGTGGCGATCAACCAAAACAGGCGAGTCAAACCAGCATCCAGCACTTGAATTCTCTGGATAGCTTCCACTTCAGCCAAAACTTCAATACCTTGGTGGCGCATACGTTCAAATAATAGCGGCACATCGTCGATACGTTCGGCATATAGGCGGAAACCACGATAGCCACTACGCGCTAATGCAAATTGTTCGGTAACCGGATCATAGCTGACTGCTCGCTGCCGAGCGGTATTGAGTACTCCTAACAATTCAATGGGTACCATAGGCCGTTGTAGAGGACTTTGACCCAC
>PWUG01000170.1 GCA_003562605.1 Syntrophomonadaceae bacterium
GCGTTGGTGGGTTCAGCACCAGTATGCTACAGGCCTTCGACCTGACCGTGCCGACCAATCCCGCGCGCATTGTGAACCCGACCATCGACCCTGTTGGTGGTGGGTACACGCTGGCCTTCCAGCAGACCACATCCGCCGGGCGTCGGTACCTCGCCCTGAGCCCGGAGCGGATGCTCGCCCCGTTGAGCATCACCGAGCACAGCCCCTCCGATCTGCGCAGCAGCGCCCGGGGCGCCGACTACGTCATCATCACCCACCGCGATTTCTACACCGAGGTGCTGCCCCTGGCGGAGCATCGCGCGGCTACCGGGCTGCGCACCGCCGTGGTCGACGTCCAGGACGTCTACGACGAGTTCAACCACGGCATCTTCCACCCCGCAGCCATCCGTGACTTCCTGGCCTACACCTACGCCCAGTGGATCCCCCCGGCTCCCAGCTACGTCCTGCTGGTGGGCGACGGGCACTACGACTTCAAGGACAACTTTGGGAGCGGCGAACTCAACTACATCCCGCCCTATCTGGCCCCGGTGGACCTTCGGGGGGCCGAGACAGCGGCGGACAATCGCTACGTATGCGTCAGCGGGGACGACATCCTCGCCGACATGTACGTCGGACGGCTGCCCGTCAAGACCGGGCCCGAGGCCGCCGCCATGGTGGAAAACATCCTGGCCTACGAACTGGATCCGGATCCGGGGGACTGGAACCAGCAGGTGCTGTTCGTCGCCGACGCCGGGGGCGACTTCGTCGCCCGGTCCAACACCATCGTCAACGGCTACCTGCCGGAGCCCTATGCGGCGGAGAAGGTCTACCGCGGCATCACTCACGCCACGGTGGGCGCGGCACGGCAGGCCATCGTCGACGCCATCAACCAGGGCCGGCTGGTGGTCAACTATTTCGGGCACTCCACTATCGAGTCCTGGGGCCCCAATCTGCTCAGGGGCAGCGATATCGGGGCGCTCACCAACGCCGGGCGGCTGCCCCTGATGGTGCCGATGACGTGTCTCGACGGCTACTTCATCCATCCCAGCCCGCCGGACTGGGACCTCTCCTCTCTGGGTGAGGCCATCGTCCGCGCTCCGGGGAGGGGTGCCCTCGCCAGCTGGTCGCCCACGGGGATGGGCGTGACTGCGGGCCATAGCTACCTCAATCGGGGTCTCTTCGAGGCACTCTTCTTCGACGGCGTGGTCGAGGTGGGGGCGGCCGCGACCCAGGCGAAGCTCTTCCTCTACAGCGAAAGCGGGGGCTTCCGGGATCTCATAGACACCTACGTCCTTTTCGGCGACCCGGCGCTGCGGCTCAACGTGCTGGAGGCCGATCTCCGGCTCCAGAAGAGCGTGGAGCCGGCGGGCTCCGTCCTCCCCGGCACGGTGCTCACGTACACGCTGACTTTCGCCAATGCCGGGCCGGCCACGGCCTACGGGGTGACCCTCACCGACGCCCTGCCCTCCCAGCTCACGGACGTCGAGGTGGTGCACACGAGCCGGGAGGTGAAGGGCTGCACGGTCGGCCTGCCGACTGTCTGCGAGATCGGGACGCTGGCCCCTGGCGCCGGGGGCGTCGTCCAGCTCCGGGGCAGGGTCGATCCCGGGGCCAGCGCGGGCACGATGATCAACGTGGCCCACATCGCCGGCAACCAGCCCGACAGCCGTCCGGAGGACAACTCGGCCTCGGTGTCGAACCAGATCGTCCTGCCGGAGCTGCCCGATTTGACGGTGGGGAAGACGGGTCCCACTGCGGTGCAGGCGGGCGAGATCATCACCTACACCATCGGGTGGGGGAACTTGGGGGAGGCCGAGGCGCCCGGGGTGGTGGTGACGGATACGCTGCCGGCGGGGGTGAGCTACGTGTCCGACGACAGCGGCTGGACGTATAGGGAGCCCGAGCCGGGTGTCATCGTATGGGCCGTGACCCCGGACCCGCTGCCGGCGGGGGTCGAGGGGTCCTTTGTGCTGACGGCCACGGTGGGTGCCGAGGCGCAGGGGCCGCTGGTCAACCACGTGCGCATCGCATCGGACGCGCAGGACGCCAACCCGGCTGACAACGAGGATCAGTGGGTGACGGAGCTCATCGGGCTGCGGCGGCTCTACTTGCCCCTGATCCTGGTGCAGCCCTGATAGGGCCGGAGATCGACGGTGCGACGCGGCGATGGTGCGACGCGGCGATGGTGCGACGCACCTGTCGTTGGTGCGTTGCACCTGGGACGGCAGAACCACTGACTCACCGAAAACGGCTGAACCCGCTGCCACGGCGCTGGTTCGTAGTGAGGCACGCAGGCGCAGCCGCAGTGCCGTTCCGACGCTACTCCGCTAGCGCTGCGTAGCTAACTACAAACGCGGTGCGTCGGGCCGCTGACACGGCGCTGGTTCGTAGTAAGGCACGTAGGCGCAGCCGGAGTGCCGTCGGGACGCTACTCCGCTGGCGCTGCGTAGCTGACTACAAACGGGACGCTACTCCGCTAACGCTGCGTAGCTAACTACGAACGGGAGGGATGAAGCTGTCATCGCGTATTGTCTCCA
>PWUG01000359.1 GCA_003562605.1 Syntrophomonadaceae bacterium
CTGCACTTTACAGTGCTAAGACAGCTCAGCAGAATATTGGTGCCGCGCATATTTTGGAGCAAATCCGCAGCACCCGGCCGCTTTCTGTTTTGCGCAGTGAAGACATTGAAGCCCTGCGTCTCTGGGCGAGAGGCAGAACCATTCCTGTCTAGCAATTTCAAGAGGGCGCAGATTATCATGTATTTTCAACATTCATGGTGAAAAATCCTGAAGCCATGATGGCCCGTCTTGATGGGGCGAAGTACATCAAAGAACTCTTTATTAATTTGTGATTGATATTCCTGTACAAAGGTCTTGCCATTTTTTGATATCTTGATGCCGGATCCAGAAGTCCTTCTTTGAGCGATTTTGAAGCTAACAAGGCACTGGTAAAGGCGTAACTTAAGCCTTCGGCTGAACTGGGGCTGACCAGTCCTGCAGCTTCACCGATCAGCAGTATTCTATCGCTGCCGATGAGGATTTCTCCAGGTCGGGTTGGACGCAAAACTGCTGCGCTTTCCCTTTTTATACTCTTCTCCAGGTTAAACCCGTAATGGTTTAACTTCTGTTTTAACATTGAAAATTTCTGGTAGGCACCTTTCCCCGGCGGTAGTGCCGCACCCAGCAATAAGCAATTTTCCTTGGGGATGATCCAGGAATAATAATCGGTAATTGATGGTTCGAAGATGGCTGAAAAATAAGGCATTACATCTGTAGTTAAAAACCATTCTTGGATTGCCAGGTAGCGGTGAGGATTTGCGGAATAAGGAAAGAGCTGCCGGCGTACCGACGAAACAGCACCGTCCGCCCCTACCAGTACCTTGCACTCCAACTCTTCCGGGCTATTCTCCCCAATGAGTTGAAGTCGGAAAGAGTCACCTTTTTCAATCCCGGCTAAATGTTTCCCAAATCTGGTTTCAACACTGTGCGGTAAAAGTGAAATCAGCCAGCGATCAAATTTATTCCGATCCATGTTGATATAGAAACGCTGGTAGTATTTATCCAAACCAGCCTGCAGATCAATAGCACGAACCTTGAATATTTGTGGCCCGACAAGAATGTCACGGGGCAAGGCCAGCCCTAATGTGCCTAATATATTCTGAGCATCAGGTGCCAGCAAACCACCACAGCACTTTTCACTGGAAGGAGTGTTTGAAGGACCAAACCTCTTATCTACTAAAAGAACTTTATAATTTGTGCTGATCAATCTTGCCAGGGTTGATCCGGCCGGGCCTGCACCAACAATAATTACATCATACAAGTTATTGTCCTCCGATTAAGTTCTAAAACGAATTAATCTGTTCTAAAGAATATAGCATAAATGGTGCATAAAAGTCTCATATCCTTTAATTATTTTCGGATTATAATCATGCGCATATCCCTAAAATTAGCTGAAATAATTAAAACCGTATCAATAAGATATTGTCAGTGGTAAGGCTGTTTTAGGGTTAACCGGAACCGATGAAAAGGTATGTTATTGATGCCAGCGTAATCATGCATGCATTCACTGTCCATAGCCCTCTCAGCCTGATAAAGTCAAGCGAGCTAATGCCGTCAGCTTTGGAACTGGCAATGGCCCAGGGGTTAATGGTTTGGATAGCTTATATCTTGCCCTGGCAATAGCTGCCAGTGCCAAGCTGGTTACGGCAGGCGGCGATCCAGTTGGGTATTCATTAAGTTGCGTTTAGCAGGGCGTTGTGTAAGGTAGTGCAGAAAATGTGCTATTATAAGAACTGAACCTATATGCTTAAACTATACTTTATTATCAGGCCAGGGTCTTGGCCAAGGAGGAATTACAGTGTCGCAAAAAATAATAATAATAACCGAAACAGTGCAGATGGAGGCGGAGCTAAATGACAGCAAGACCGCAACCCTGATCCGGGAAGCGCTGCCGATTAGTGCAGCGGCCAGTACCTGGGATGATGAAATCTACTTTGTCATTCCGGTTATTGCCGGTCCCGAGAATGCAGTTAGTGTTGTACAGGTGGGTGATTTGGCCTACTGGCCTGAAGGCAGCTGCTTCTGTATATTTTTTGGTAAAACTCCCGCCTCGACTGATACTGAAATTAAACCGGCCAGCCCGGTTAACCTGGTCGGGCGTTTTAGCGGAGATCCCGAACTGTGGAAGAAAGTATCTGCCGGCGACACGATCAGGTTGGAAGTAATAAAGAGTTAAGGTTAAAAAGCTTTTTGCTTAATGTAAAAAAGATATTCATAATAAGGAGAAATTATAGTTCTTGGTTTTTCCCCACGTAATCCTCCTCAAACCACCATATTAATATAAAACAAATGCTTTTACAGAAGTTAAGTACCCTGATAAACTAAATAATAGTATAAATGCAGTCTATGAATAAATGCTGTGGAGGGTCAACAATAATGCCTGACAGGACTACACAGTCTTTAATTGCTGTAAATCTGATCAACATTTTAATGGCGATTATTTTCAAATGGAGCATCTACGATGTGATGATTGTTTACTGGTTTCAGAGTGTGAGCATCGGCATTTTTACTTTTTATAGGCTCTATAATTATCCAC
>PWUG01000189.1 GCA_003562605.1 Syntrophomonadaceae bacterium
ACAAAAACCTTTCCCGGACGCCGCCAAAGGAGGAGCAGGTGAATTAATTCGTTGGCCCCGTTGCCAATCAACAAACACTCTAACGGCACATTCATAAATAAGGCCAGCTTTTCACGCAGTTCACGGGCCTGGGGCGAAGGGTATGATACTATTTCCGGCAGAGATCTGCGTAGAAAATCCAGTAATCCGGAAGGCGGTCCGAATGGGTTAATATTACTGCTGAAATCAATCATTTCACCACTTTCAGGGTTCCACCGTTTTGCTGCATCAAGCAGGTCGCCGCCATGGCCGCCCGTCTCATCATCAAACGCCCTGGACAAAGTAAATCACCGCCTTTGCCACAGACTCTGCAGCAGCATTGTACTTTAAAGCAAGGTAAAAACCAATTAAAAAAACAACCTCACCCAGCTCACTGGAAGCCCCCAGGATATCACCGGTTATCCCACCCAGGCGGCGGGAAGCATAAATTGCAAGCAGATGCGCCGTAAAAAGGGCCAGTAGACAGCCGATAATGACAGGAAAAACCAGTTGGACATACCACCAGGCAAAAACATACAGAAGTAATGCCGTTAACAGGGATGCTTTGAGCAATATCGGCCAGCGCAAATCTCTCAGGAAAAGATCTCCGAGGCCTTTTTCTCGAGCCGGAGAGAACCAGGCACCGGCATAGACAATAGCCCACCTTCCGGCCAGGGGCATAAACAACAAGGCGAAGGTAAGAAATAGATATCCGAGCTCTGCAAGCAATATTATTTTGAGCATGTAAACAAAAAAGATAGTTACAGCACCCATTACCCCAATCGCACTGTCTTCCATCGCTTTAAATGCTTTCTCACGGCTGATAGTACCAATCAGGCCGTCTGCCGTGTCAGCAAGTCCGTCAAAGTGAAGGCCGCGTGTTAGTAAAAAGCTTAAAACCAAAGCTATTACCGCTACCGGGGCAGGAGGGAAAAAGTGCAGCAGCACCCATGCCGATGCAGCTAAAAACAGCCCCAGAAATGCACCTGCCAGGGGGAAAAAAGCCGCTGAATTTGAAAGTTCCCTGCCGTCAGAGTTAAAGCGGACAAAGGGCAGCGGTATAATGGTTAAAAAGGAAAGGGCTCGCAGAAAATTTGTCAAAAAGGCAGAGCCTCCCAGGTTCTCAAAAAATAATGTAATGACAGCAAGCTGATAAAAGCAAGAATGGACGTTCGGCAAAACAGGGCCAGGGCTCGTTTTATATCGCCGCTCTCAGGTTCTTTCCCGGCAGAATTAATTATGGGTCTGAAAAGCATTTCACCGCGGTAATGATCTGCACCACCGAAGCTGATGCCGAGCACTCCTGCCGCCGCTGCTTCAGGCCAGGCGCTGTTAGGGCTTTGATGCTTGCGGCGATCTTCGATCAACACCCGCCAGCCATTTCGCCATCTGCAGCAAAATGCACCGGCGAGTATAATAAAAAACGCAGTAAGGCGGGCAGGGATAAAATTTAAAAAATCGTCGGTTTTAGCGGCAAAAAACCCTAAATCATTATATTCTTCGGTTTTATAACCGATCATAGAATCCAGAGTGTTAACTGCCTTATAGAAGACTGCGCCCGCCGGCCCGCCAACCGCTGCAAAAAATAGGGGGGCGACTAAACCGTCAGCGCTGTTTTCAAAAAGGCTCTCAAGGGCCGCCCTGGAAACACCACCTTCGTCAAGGTTGAAGGTATCGCGGCTTACCAGCAGAGCGGCGCTTGCACGCGCCTGATCAAGCTTACCCGTCTTTAGGTTATGTTCAACCTTCGCTACATGGTTGCGCAGGTCGCCTCCGGCTAAAGCCGCAAATAAAACATAAACTTCGAGGAACAGTCCAAACCCTATGTGCAGCCGATATGCCTGTACCAACAGAAATGCGGTTACAACAGCCGAACCACCGGCGACAATGACGACAATTAACAAACCGGCAGCCTTGAGGCCTTGCGGCGAAACGAAAATCCTTCGCAGAGCTTTTTCCATTAAAATAGTAATCCTGCCTAACAGGCGAACCGGGTGCGGTAAGCAGCGCGGATCACCGATCAGGCTATCGAGAAGATAGGCTGCTGCCAGGGCAATTAAAGTCAGCATAATCCGATCCATCTATTTTAAGCGCTGCGGAATACCACAGACTACCATCCATACCTGATCGGCCTGCGCTGCCAGGGTCTGGTTGGCTCTTCCTGAAAGATCGCGAAAAATACGGGCCAGGGGATAATTGGGAACCACCCCCATACCCACTTCATTTGTCACCACCAGGACATCTGAAGAACAATCACTGATTGTTTCAGTTAATAGCTTAATATAGTCCAGGGTACGATCACCGGCAGCTTCAAGTAATTTTTCATCAGCAAAGATATCTTCGCCCTCTCTGACTGCCCCATGATTATCAAGGTCGGCCAGGATACGGTTACTTAAGAGCAGGGTCAGGCAGTCAATCAAAACCAGTTTATCGCCCGAGTTTTCTTTTATTAGGACCAGGTGAGGTTCGAGCGGCTCCTCAATAGTTCTTACATTCC
>PWUG01000011.1 GCA_003562605.1 Syntrophomonadaceae bacterium
AGGATAACAAACCTGATCTTCGCCACAGAGAACCTTTTTAACCCCTTTTTGCTGGGGATAGAAGCTTTCTTCACACGACGGGCAAACATACTGCTCTGAATTAGACTCCAACATTTTTTTCCACCTCCTTCGAGCTTGTTCCATTTTGAACTTATGCAGAATATTCTGCTACTTTAAATTATACATCTGTATAAAGATTATGTCAATATAGATATAATGATATATTTTTCACAAGACAGAAAATTTCCTGCTTCCGCCGTACTAACACAGCCTGCAAATGCTATAAACACTATAGGTTTTATGATATTAAGATTTGAAAAATTAAAGACCCTCTGTTGAAAAAATTTATTTGTGGAATAGGAACCTGCCCTACTGTTCCAATGCGAGATATAATTTTTTTCTACCTGTTTTCTTTAAATTTGGCCCAGTTTGAGAGGTCTTTGGGGCAGTCGATATCGGCGAGCTTTTCAAGCAGGGCTGTTTTAAGCTGCAATTTATCCGCTGCTTCGAGGGTTTCTTTGAGAACAAATTCACTTCCCCAGGTAATATCCCGGAACAGCATTTCATGGAGCCGGCACAGGCCGATCAGGTAATAACCGCCATCGAGAGCGGGGCCTAAAACCAGATCCGCCCTGTCGAGCAGACGGAACGCTGTTTTGATCTGTTCTGCCGTCAGGCCGGGGCAGTCGGTTCCGACAATTACTACTTTACCTGTTCCTGTTGAAAAGGCCTCTGCAACGGCGTTTTGCATTCTTTCCCCCAGGGTATCCCCTTCCTGCTTCTTGTAGTGCAGGCCCTCTCCCAGCCATTCTTCCATCATGCTGCGGTCACCCCCGGTAAAGCGCACTTCCAGATCACAACCAACCCTGCAGGCCTGGCTCAGGGTATATTCGGCCATCTCACGGTGCAACCCCTTTGCCCCTTCCGGGCCGAGGGCTGGTATCAGGCGGGTTTTTACAGTGCCGGCTTCCGGGTAACGGGTAAAGACGATCAACCTCATTTATTCCGCCCCTTCCGCAAGGGAGCCCCTGCATGAAGACCCGGCTCCGGCAGTACAGCCGAGACAATGATCACCGGCAGTGATAAATCTTTGGCTAAATGCCTCCCTGTTAAAATGAGCGATATGGGTTTTTTCTACTGATACCGGGTAACCGAGAGCAAGGTTAAAATCGCAATCATAAAGCGTTCCGTTCCAGCCCACAGAAACCTGGCTCCGGCACATCAGGTCACAAAGCACACCCCGATTAAAAGAGCAGTGTAAAAGGTCGAGATAACCCTTAAGCTGCCCGTTTTTTAACAGCATATTTCGAAAACGGCCGATCGGCATATTGGTTATTACCAGCAGCCTGTTAAAGCAAATGCCGTACCTCAGCTGCAGTTCTCTCCTGTAAGTTGTCTCCAATTCTTCCTGCCCGCCCGGCAGAAAAGCCCCGCCGGGATTGTAGACCAGATCCAACTTGATTTCACCCTCTCTTCCATAACCAAGACCATTTAGCATCTTCAGGGCGCCAATGCTCTTTTCAAATACTCCATCCCCGCGTTGGGCGCGGACATTTAATTCCTCGTAACAGGGAAGTGAAGCAACCAGGCCCACATTATTGTCACGTAAAAATTCTGCCAGCCCCTCCTGCCCGGGCTCCACAAGGGCAACAAGGTTCGTCCGTAGTTTTATATCCAGCCCCGGCCTCTTAAGGCGCCTGATAAAGTTGCGCAGGTTGGGGTTCAGTTCAGGTGCGCCGCCTGTTATATCGACGAGTGTAATACCACCGTTATCCACCGCCCTGATAACCTGCTGCATAACCGCCCAGGGCATGATCTCCTCTGCCTGCGGGGACGCGGCCAGGTGACAGTGATTGCAGTTGAGGTTGCACAACAAACCAAGGTTGACTTGCAGGCTGGTAACAGGATAGCTTCGCAGCGGCCCTGCCAGGGACTGGAAAATGCTTTTTCCGTCTTCGGTCATTTTCTGAATTCTCCCTTCCTGAATTTTAGTTTATACTTATATTTTTTGATAATTTTATTAATTGATTATATAATAACATGGCAAGCAGGGAAAGGATGGCTGAAGTTGGGAAGAAAACCTTATGATGTGGTAATTATCGGGGGAGGTGCCGCCGGCCTGGTAGCCGGTGTGGCTGCGGGGGCTTTCGGCGCCCGGACCGCCATGGTGGAATTAGAAGAACGCCTCGGAGGGGAGTGCTCCTGGACAGGCTGTATCCCTTCAAAAGCGCTTATCCACCAGGCCTCCCTGGCCTACCGTGGATGCTCCCTGCAGCCTGATGTAATGGGTACCGTCAGGAAGATCCGCGAAGAAGCAAGCAAAGCTTCCAAGGCAAAAAGTGTATTAGAAAACTATGGTGTGGACATATACTCCGGTCCTTCCAGCTTTCAAGACAACCATACCCTGGTTATGGACGACAATACGGTTATTGAAGCGAAAAAGTTTATTCTCTGCACCGGTTCCACCGCCTGTGTGCCCGAAATTAAAGGCCTGGTCGGGGGATACCT
>PWUG01000253.1 GCA_003562605.1 Syntrophomonadaceae bacterium
AGACAAAAAATATTTCGTGCGGTGAGGGTGGGGCTCTGCTGATTAACGACTCTCTTTATACGGAGCGTGCAGAAATGATCCGTGAAAAGGGTACCAACCGCAGCAAATTTTTCAGGGGTGAGATGGACAAATACACCTGGGTCGATATTGGCTCTTCTTACCTGCTCAGTGAAATAAACGCTGCGTTTCTATATGCCCAGATGGAACATGCTGAAGCAATAAATAACAGGCGCTTAAAGGTATGGAATCAGTATTATGAGGGGTTAAAACCTCTTGCTGACAGGGGACTGATCGAAATACCTTTCATTCCGGAAAATTGCACCAATAACGGACATATGTTTTTTCTTAAAGCGAAAAACCTGAAGGAAAGAACATCCCTCATAAAACACTTAAAGGATAATAATGTGTCAGCTGTTTTTCACTATATTCCCCTGCACAGCTCAAAAGCAGGTTTAGCTTTCGGCAGATTTGCGGGTAGAAATATCTATACTTCAAAAGAAAGTGAGAGACTGCTGCGGCTTCCGTTATATTATGATTTGAGTGATGATCAGATCCGGCGTATAATTGAATTGTTAAATGAATACTACAGCTAGCCGGGTGGGGAATTTAATTTTAAACAGGGTGGCAAACTAGATGAGTGGCATCCCGGGACAGAAGCAGAGTTTATGGAAATCAATTTTACTAATTGCCGTGCTGCTGGCACTCATGTCAACGGTGGCCTACGCGCTTAATAATCCGGCTTTTTTATTTAACCCTGCTTCAGCTTTAATTACTTCAGAACCACCTGGAGCCCAGACCGAGAAAGAGATAAAGACCAGTGAAAGTGATTCTTCCGGCGAATCCCTGGCCGGTTATGACAAAGAGCAGATCAACATAGTCTTACTTGGCTTCGATCGCTCAATATCTAAAACACGAGAGCAAAGTTTATTCAGACCCGATTCAATTATCATTGCCTCTCTTAACTTCAGCACGGCAGAAGTATCGCTGCTCAGTATACCACGGGATAGTTATGTTAAAATAAGCGGCTCCGAAAGATATGATAAAATCAACCATGCCTATAGACACGGCTGTTTTCGGGCCGAGGACGGCCAGGACCCTCATCAAAGCGGTCTGAGCACCACCCTTAAGACCATCCAGGAATTACTGGGCGGCGTCTCCCTGCATGAATATGTGGTTTTAGATATAGACGGTGCGGCAAATATTGTTGACACGATTGGCGGGCTGCACTATGATGTGGAATTTGATGTGCGGGCCAGGCTGGGTGAGGGCAGGCTTTTATTAACCAAAGGTTACCAGCATTTAGACGGCAGGCAGTTTATGGATTATGTACGGGACAGGGCCAATCACCACGGTGGGGAACGGGGAAGGATCGAAAGGCAGCAGAAGATCCTGCTTGCATTATTTAGAAAGCTCAAGGAAGAAGGCCGCCTGCGCGATATTCCGGAAATTTATAAGGCCGTCGATCAGTCTGTTGAAACTGAACTTAATGCAGCCCAGGTAGCTTCTTTAGCAGCACTTGCCCTGCGGGTCAATCTTGCTGACATAAAAACTTTTACTCTTGAAGGCCGGGGGCAGCTTTCGTACCGGGATGGGCAGAATATCTGGTACTGGGTTATCAATGAAGAAAAACGGGTGGAAACTATCAGGGAAGCATTTGGAGTTACTGTCGAAAAAGGCCCGTTAATTAGACTCCCCGGCCCATATTATCCTGAACCCGAAGAAGAATCTGAAGAAGATCTTGATCAAGAGCTACCTGGGGAACCAGAGAAGACTATAATTGATGAGGAAGGGCCTGATTCGGCCAGGGAGAGTCTTGAGGACGAAAGCATTGAAGAGGAAAACGGTGAAACAGCCCGTAATACTGCCAGAAAAAGCACGATTGACGCCTAAGCGATGATATGTGATAATTGTTCTACAATTAAGAACTGTTCAGGCATATCTATCGAAAAACATTGATGTAATGCTAAAGGTACTTTATGCGCTTTATCTGCAACTTTCAGTCGGCTGCCGGTTAATGAATGAGCTAAAACTCGTATGGAAGCAGCAGGCGGGTTTTATTTTTTTCTGATACCGGTATTTGGAACAGGTTCTCTAAAAGGCTTAAAAATGATATTCCAGTCTTGGGCTGGATCAGTTTGAGGAGGCTCCTGAAAGTAATGCTGATAAAAAAAACAGGCAGGTTAATGATAATCTTCATGGTTATTGTTATGCTGCTGATGGTCGTAACGGCTTCCCTGCAGGCAGCTCCGCCTTTACCACCGGGACAGGAAAAGGAAAGTGTTTTAATAGGTTTCTACGGTAACCCAAACCGGGCCCTTGTTCGTCAAATTGGGGGAGAGGTTACCCGAGAATTTACCCTGGTGAATGTCATTGCCGCCGAATTGCCGCAGCAGGCCATTGAGGCCCTGTCGAGAAACCCGCTAGTCCGCTATATTGAGCCAGACAGCGAAGTTATGAGCATAGCCCAGGAAGTACCATGGGGCATTAACAGGATTTTCGGTC
>PWUG01000266.1 GCA_003562605.1 Syntrophomonadaceae bacterium
ATCAGATCGCGGGGAGACGTTATCTTCAGGTTCGAAAGCTCGCCGGGGACTGTAAAAACGGGTAGTCCCATTTGCTCAACAAGGGCAGAATCATCAGTTCCCCTCAGGCTTAACTCAGTTGCATTATTATAAGCCTGAACAATAATATCCCGCCTGAAAACCTGAGGGGTCTGGGTCAGGCGTAGCTTTGCCCGATCAGGTGTCGAAATAATAAACCCTTTATTGCCAACCTCTTTTACCGTATCATTTAGCGGTATTACCGGCACAGCAGTGCCTTCGGTAAAGGCGGCTCCAATCAATCTGCCAAGCAGTTTGGCCGTAGCAAGCGGCCGAGCTGCATCATGAATACAAATCAATTCGGCTTCAACTGAAACTGCGGCCATACCAAAGGCAACGGACTCCTGCCTGGTAATACCGCCCTCAATAAATTTAATCTTTCCGGGAGCGCAAAAAGGCTGTAAAAACTCTTTAACTGCTTCAACTTCACCAGGAGGAACAACAACTACAATCTCTCTCACTGCCGGATGTTCGATAAACAAGTTTACTGAACGGGCCAACACCGGTATTCCTTCCAACAAAAGGTATTGTTTCCGGGTGGCACCGCCCATGCGCACTCCTTCTCCGGCGGCTGCAATTACAGCGGCAGCGTTCATCCTTATTTTACTCCTGTATACTTCTCTGAATCAAACTTCGGCTTGGCAAATATCATCCGGCCGGCCGCTGTTTGCAGAACGCTGGTAACCAGCACTTCGATTGTTTCACCGATATAACGGCGGCCACCTTCAACCACAACCATCGTTCCGTCGTCGAGGTAAGCAACTCCCTGGCCGGCTTCTTTGCCGTCCTTGATAATCTGGGCTAACATTTCTTCGCCGGGCAGAACTACCGGTTTGACAGCGTTCGCCAACTCGTTGATGTTCAGCACAGAAATTCCCTGTAACTCACAAACCTTATTCAGGTTAAAATCATTGGTAACTATTTTCCCATTGATCGTTTTCGCCAGTCGGACCAGTTTACTGTCGACTTCGGGAATATCATCAAAATCTCCTTCGTAAATCTGAACAGGGATATCCATCTCTTTCTGGATCTTGTTCAGCACATCCAGGCCGCGGCGGCCGCGGTTGCGTTTGAGCAAATCCGGAGAGTCGGCGATGTGCCTAAGTTCTTCGAGAACAAATCCCGACACGACAAGGACCCCTTCTAAAAATCCGGTTTTACAAATATCGACAATTCGGCCATCGATAATAGCGCTGGTATCAAGAATTTTAAAGACCTCATTTTCCCTGCCACCACTGCGGGCATTTCGATTAAAGAGCGTCGATAAAAATGAAAACTCTTCCTTGCGGTTTAGTACAAACCGGACCCCGATAAAAACCAGGAACAGTGTGAGCACGGGGGAAATAAAAATCCCAACCACCGGAATACGGTATATTGGGTAGCTGAGCAGCAATCCGATAACCAGGGTTATAATCAGGCTAAAAACCACCAGGGCAATATCCTGGGTTGGAACTGCTTTGAGCTTGCTGTCTGCCCACGCCAATATGTGGTTAAAAATATTAATTAATACGGGAGTAAGAAGATAAAAAATAAGACCGAACAAAATACCACCGATGGCATAATATCCAATATTAACAGGGGTAAAATGGACACCTTCCGGAATATCGATATAAGTTGAAACGAAGGGCAGCAAACCCACAAAAACATAAACACCTAAAACCACACCCAATAAGGCGCCGGCAATTCTTAATATCTTTCGGGCCATGTTAATCACCTCCTTTGCGTTATAAAGTAAAATAGAACCAAAAAACCGGGAACTCTTCGCAACATTATAACTCAAAGCTTTCCCCGGAAGCAAGGTAATTCAGTCTGATTCCTAAAACACTTTGGAAAGATAAACTACTTAGGGGCTTGTTCAAAAATATCATCGAGCACAGTAGTAATTTCGGCTTGCTCAACACCCTGAACAAGTATTAACTCACTGATTAGAATCTGGCGCGCGGTATCGAGCATTTTGCTTTCACCTGTCGAAAGGCCTTTTTCCCGATCTCTTAACATCAGGTTGCGAACCACCTCGGCAACTTCATAAATGTCACCGCTCTTAATCTTTTCGAGATGGTTGCGGTAACGCCGGTTCCAGTTGGCAGACATCTCAGGCTGTTCGCCCTGCAAAACAACAAAAACCTGTGAAACCTCATTTTTTTCAATTACACCACGCAGACCAACCTGAGATATATTGTCAATTGGTATCAGCACTTTCATTTCGCCAAGGGGAAGCTTCATGACATAATAATTCTTCTTTGCTCCAAGAATCTCTTTTTCTTCTATAGCTTCGATAACACCTGCTCCATGCATTGGGTAAACCACTCTATCTCCTACACTGAACAACATCTCGCCCCCTCAGGATCTTCCTTAAAATATAGTAACACAGCCCCCTTTATCTGTCAATTAAACAATCAGTTTAACATATCCGGATCGAGAACACAACTATTAAATTAAGCGATTTTTTTCAGCTCTTTTTTCAGAGGGTAGATTGCAAGGCAATAGTTGACACAATCGGAAATTAAAAAGTATAATTACGTAAACAAGGCCCTACATAAAAAATGAGGTGACTTTAAAATGAAGGACAATGAAGTAGTCGGCGATTTCCAGGACATTGTTTCGGAAGTTTTAATCCGCCACCGCAGCATTCTCGACTGCTTGTCCAAGTACCAGGAATCAACCTCGCGGGTAAACCGTAGCGTGATCAAAACCGTTACCGACTGCGGTTGCATCTCGATAAATGCCAATAAAAAGCAATACCCGCCCATGGATTCACTTAAAGAATGCGGAAAATATATGGATTCTCATATTAAGGGAAAGATGTGCGAACACTGTCGTGAAGTAATTGCCGAAGAACTTGGCAAACATCTCTTCTACCTTACAGCCCTGTGCAATATCCTCGATTTCGAGCTGGAAGACCTTTTTGGTAAAGAGTACGGCCGCATTTGCACCCTTCGCCATTTTCTGCTCTCCTGAAAGTGGAAAGTAATCTAGACTAGATTTCCCTCAATAAGTTAATGAAAAGTGGATAGGTCATGATTTGTTAACTTATTTAATAAGCGGGGGTAAAGACAGATGACCATAACGGTCAAAGATGCTTTGCAAATTGGCGGTTTGGTAAAGGCAGTAGTGCTTGCGGGCAAAAACGGTCTTGACAACGAGATTAAGGCTGTTGACATTATTGATGTTCCTGATGCTGCTATCTGGTTTCGCAGGGATTCCCTTCTCTCAACCACATTTTATGCCCTTAAAGATAATATAGGTGCTCAGTTGCAAATGCTTGAGGATATCAAAGCCTGTGGCGGCGCAGCCCTGATCATCTTTTCACCTGAACGTTACATTTCCCATATCGATGAGCGCCTGATTCGAAAGGCCGACGATCTGAATCTGCCTCTTCTACAAATGCCGGATTGCTCCTACATCGATGTGATTGTTCCCGTAATGAGCCAGATTCTCGATAAACAGGTCCAGGCCCTGGAATATGCACAGGAAGTACACAGCATGATGACCGACATTGTCCTTAAAGGTAAAGGGCTGCAGGAACTGTTGACCTCGTTGACAATTCTCCTTCAAAAACCGGTTTTAATGGCAGATGCAGAACTGCTTTTACTTGATGCCGCTTCGCCTTCCAGCGGTGACACTTCAGCACCACTTTTCAGGCAATGGTTGGAAAACGGCTATCATCTGCCTCTGATCGACTTCTACCCACGCGGCCTCTTAAATGAACTGGTCCATGAAAAGAAACCCGCTTATTACCAGTATGGCACCGCTGAAGCAGACTATCTTGATTTCTTTTTTCCTGTTGTTGCCGGTGAAACTTTTTACGGCGCGCTGATCGTCCCCGACCTGGATGCCGAGCTGGATAGGGCCAAAACGGTGGCCATGGAGGCAGGAGCAATGGCAATTGCCCTGGATATTCTCAAAGAAAAAGCAATTCGCGAAGCCGAGCGTAAAAACGAACTTGATTTTTACAATGAGCTTTTACTTGGAAATATTAAAAACCGGGAAAATATTATTTCTCAGTCCAGGCAGTTCGGCCTCGATGCTACCGGCAGCTATTATGTAATTATTGTCGAGTTGAATAAGGAGAGCATCTATTACAGTAGAACGGCAGATGCCAGCCCGGATTTAAGCAAAGAAGAACTTGAAAAAAGGCTTTTTCGTTTGCTGCATTACGCGTTGGAAAAAGAAAGTGCCGAAGGCGTAGTGGTTGAAGCGCTGGGAAGCCTGGTAATCCTGGTTCTTGTTCCTGAAAAACTGGGGCAGGAGGCTTCTCTCCGCTTCGGCAAGGAAATACTGCTAAAAATTAAGCAAACTGTTGAAAAACGCATGGAGAATGTTCCTGTTTATATGGCTGCAGGCGGCTATTGCGATGATATTGAGCGAATCAGCTCCGGGTACCTTGAAGCCTGGGAAACGATCGATATCGGCAAGAAACTTTTTACCACTGCTTTTGCCCTCACTTATTCTGACATGGCCCCCTACCACCTTGTTAAGCGCTTTCTGACCAGCACCGGCACTCCTATGCTATATAATAATATCTATGAACCACTCCTTAAGTATGACCGGGAAAAGGGCGGTGAACTAGTCCGGACCCTGGAAACTTACATTGATTGCAACTTTTCTCGTACCAAAACAGCTGAAAAAATGCACCTGCACCGCAATTCACTTAATTACCGCCTTCAGAGAATAAAAGAACTGCTCGGCCAGGATGTAGACAGTCTAGATTCCTTTCCCCTCCTGCTCGCTTCGATCAGCCGTCGCCTTGCCACTTAGCATTAATTCCTGCAGCATGCATTCTTTTTGTGCGTTTTGCACAAATCTGGCACATTATTTCTGCTCATCTCACAAAGGTTATTCCAAGTGAATATTTAAATAGCGTTAATGTTACATTAATTGCACCCGGGAGGTGGTTCAGGGCGGCAAAAGTGCCGGCCCGCCAGTTGCCTTAAAGGATTCCTTTTTATAAAATACTTTTATTCAGAAAGGAAGTTTAATCAATGGCTCAACCTGGAATGTTTGTCCGCAAAGCCAGCGGCCTGGTCCGTTCCTGGTCGGTTTTCGACGGCTTTGTCTATGCCTTTTTCTCTATTAACCTGGTCACCCTTGGTTTTTTCATCTTTTCCTTTGCGCCCTACATTCCTGAAGCAAACTTGTTGACTGCTATCGTAATCAGCGGTATTTTCATTATTTTCGAGGTCTTTGTCTACGCCCTGCTGGTGGCGGTTATGCCTCGCGCCGGTGGTGACTATGTCTGGCAAAGCCGTATCCTGGGAGGGGGCCTCGGCTTCGTACTCTCGGTAACCGGCTGGGCCTGGATTCTCTGGCACTGGGTTCCCCTTTACGGTAATATGCTGGCTTACAATGTCTTTACCCCAATTTTGGGAATCTTAAGCGGTTGGACCGGCAATACCGGTCTCTATAACGCCGCCAGCTGGTTCGTAACAACCAACGGGTTTTTTGTCTCTTCACTCGTGGTTATCGTCCTGGCATTCATTTATGTCAGCCTGGGCATGAGCTGGTATGCCCGCATTCAAAAATTCTGCTTTTACCTTGGTATGGCCGGGATGGCAACCATGATCATAATGATGCTGGCCAGTTCGCGTGCTGATTTTATCGCCGGTTTTAACCAGTATGCAACTGAATTCTTTGCTGCCGGCGGAGGCGATGTCTATCAGCAGATCCTCGCAGCATCAGCGGAGGGCGGTTACACAGCGGCGCCGATTAACCGCATTGCAATCGGAGCAAGCCTGGCGTTGATCCCGATGGTTGTCTTCTTTAACCTCTGGCCGAACTGGGGCGCTACCCTTTACGGTGAAGTAAGAGGAGCGTCTGACTTCAAACGCAACTTCTGGAGCATGGCCGCCGGCCTGATTGCCACAACGATCCTGGCACTTATAGTGCTCGGCCTGATTGCCCGCGTTATCGGCTGGGATTTTTACAATGCAGCCAACTTTACTTTCTATGAAGGCACTTCACCTTTCGGGGTATTCCCCTACCCGGCTCTGCTGGTCAGCTTTTTGACCGACAGCCCGCTTCTACAGATGTGGCTCTTAATTTCGATGAGCGCCTGGTTCTTCGGCTGGTGCGGCACGGTATTCCTTTCTTCAACCCGCGTTATATTTGCAGCGGCCTTTGACCGAATTCTGCCTGAGTGGATGGCCCGTGTTTCAACAAAGTACCGTTCCCCGGTTAACGCCCTCCTGGTCATGGCTGTCGGCGGTGTAATCGTCAGTGCCGGCATGCATTACACTGAAAACCTGGAAACTTATGCTTTGAACTCTACCGTGGTCATTGCCGTAACCTATTTCGGCACCACCATCGCCGGAGCAATCTTACCTTACAAGGATCCGGATCTATATAATACATCACCGATCGCCAGGCTTAAAATCTTCGGCCTGCCGCTGATAACGGTGACCGGGGCCATATTCGGCATTTTCCTGCTCTTCCTGTTCTACATGTGGACAACCGATGCTGTCTACGGTATTAATGAACCTGTATCTTACATTTACATGGCGGTGCTCTACGGTATCTCGATAGCAATCTATTACGGTTCAAAAATGTACCGCCGCAAGCAGGGTATCAACCTGGATGAAATTCACAAGAGCATTCCTGTCGAGTAAGGACTGCGAATGCCTCTGGGAGGCTGATTAATGACTACCATATTTTTCGCTACAGACGTCCACGGTTCGGAGATATGCTGGAAAAAGTTCATCAACGCCGGCAAGTTCTACAATGCCGACATCCTGGTACTTGGCGGTGATATGACCGGCAAAGCCCTGGTTCCCTTTATCAAGGATGCACAGGGTAAATACAAGGTCAACTTTTTGGAAGAGGAAATGCTTCTTGATGAAGAAGGCAAGTTGACCATGGAGAAAAACATCTCCGACCGCGGCTATTACCCGATCAACGTAACCGATGACGAATACGACGAGTTAAATGCAGATTCAGAAAAGGTCGAACAGTTATTTGTCGAAAGGGTTCTTCTAATGGCCGAACGCTGGGTCAAATTCGCAGATGAAAAACTGGCTGGAACCGGTATGAAGTGCTTTGTCTGCCCCGGTAACGACGATATGTTCGAACTTGACGATGTGCTCGCCTCATCAAAAACAATCACCATGTCCGAGGGTCAGATTCTCGATCTTGATGGTTACTACGAGATGCTCAGCTCCGGGTGGTCAAACCCTACCCCCTGGGACACACACAGGGAGTGCAGTGAAGAAGAACTGGCGGCAAAAATTGAGGCGATGGCCTCAAAGATATCTGATATCGATCGCTGCGTTTTCAACCTGCATGCACCACCTTTCGGGTCGGGCCTCGATGAGGCGCCTGAGCTTGACGAAAACCTGAGACCCAAGTACGCCGGCCGCTCGTTAATCCCTGTCGGAAGCACCGCTGTGCGCGATGCCATCATGAAGTACCAGCCGCCACTAGCTCTGACCGGTCACATACACGAAGGACGCGGCATAAAACGAATGAAGAAAACATTCGTTGTCAACCCGGGCAGTTCATATGAACAAAGCACTCTGCTCGGAGCAATTATTGAAATGGACAAAAAAGGGGTCAAGAAGTACGTCCTGACCTCGGGGTAATGCGTATTCGAGGGAGAGGGTATAACCTGTCGCCCTCTCCCTCGATTATTTAATGGTTTGGAAGGAGGTGTATCGTGTCTCAATATACGGGTAAAGATGCCGGCGAATTTATCGAAGAAGCAAAAATGATAATCGCGCTGGCCGAAAAAAAAGGTGCTCCGCTCCGTCTTATCGGTGCGCTGGCTTTTCACCTGCACTGCAACAAATATAATTATATCCACAAAAAGTGGGGCCGGGTTTTTACCGATACCGATTTCGTGGCCCGTTCCGAGCACGGCCCGATCATAACAGAAGCTTACCGGGAACTCGGCTACCGTGACGATGAGATGATTACTACCCTTTACGGTTCCCATCGTATGGTTTTCGACAATCCGGAGACCGGCATGCATTCGGATATCTTCTTCGACAAGCTCGACTTCTGCCATGTATTGCAGCTGCGGGACAGGTTGGATGTCGACGACCTGACCATACCGCTGGCCGAGCTTTTCCTGGAGAAAATGCAGATCTATCAGATCAATGAAAAGGATATCGTCGATACAATGATGCTGCTGGTCGAACATCCGGTCGGCGAAAATGATATTGAAACAATTAACGCTCCCATAATTGCCAAAGTACTTGCAGGTGAATGGGGTTTCTGGCGCACGGTAACAGGGAACATGGAAAAACTTCTGGCCCTTAACACCAAAACCGATCTTTTTGACGCCGAAGAAAAACAGCTTATTGAAAACAGGGTCAGGGAGATTCGCAAACATATCGACCGCGAACCGAAACCACTCACCTGGAAAATGCGCAGTAAAGTCGGCGACAAGGTCAAATGGTATAAAGACGTTGATGAACTGTAAGCCACCTGGAAATGAGGAATGCCAATGATCTACTTAAGAGGCGAGTTTGATTTATGCACCGGCTGCGGCGCCTGCCAGCTGGCCTGTTCAAACCGGGCAGCCGGCGGTTACAGTCCGCGCCTGGCCCGGCTGACAGTACTCAGTGAAAACGAAAACCTGGTCAACCGGCCCCTCGTCTGCACCCAATGTGAAAATCCTTTTTGCATGCACTCCTGCCCGTTTGATGCAATCAGCAAGTCGGAAAAATCAGGGGTTGTATTGATCAACAAGGAAACCTGCACCGGATGCGGCAACTGTATAACGGCCTGCCCCGACAATATGATTCAATTTGACCATGGGGGCAAGGCTGATAAATGCGACCTGTGCGAAGGGGAACCGTTGTGCGTTAAGTATTGCGTACCGAAAGCTTTAAAAATGGTTAAAAAACTGGAGGTACGGGAGGTGACCGCCAGTTGAGCTCTTATATGGGAAAACTGCTTTATGTTGACCTCAGTGCAGGAACCAGCAGCGAAATGAAACTGGATCCAAGGCTCATAGAAAATTTTGTCGGCGGTAAAGGCTTCGGAGCTAAGATCCTTTACGATCTTCTGCCCGCAGGTTGTGACCCGCTGTCACCGCAGAATATACTAATGTTTATGCCCGGGCCTTTAACCGGCACCCTCGCCCCGGCCATGCGCGGCTGCGTGGTTACAAAGTCTCCACTTACCGGCACCTTTGCTGACTCTTACTTCGGCGGCCATTTTGCCCAGGAAATCCGTTTTTGCGGCTACGATGGAATTGTTATAGCGGGAGCCGCTTCCAGGCCGAGTTACCTCTGGATTGATGACGGTAAAGTAGAAATCCGTTCAGCTGCCGGCATCTGGGGCCTCGATACCTTTGCTACAGTGGATCGAATCCGCGAAGAGCTGGGAGACCTTAGTGTTAAGACGGCCTGTATCGGACCGGCCGGTGAAAAAATGGTATCCTTTGCCCTGATTAACTGTGAGTTTAACCGCCATGCAGGTCGTGCCGGCACCGGGGCAGTAATGGGTTCGAAAAACTTGAAGGCTGTTGTCCTGCGCGGCAGCAAACCGGTTATTCCTGCTGAAGCGCCAGGTTTCAGCGATACTGTCGATCAGGCTTATAAAGAGCTGGCCGAGGATGAAACTATTGCTTCCTTC
>PWUG01000413.1 GCA_003562605.1 Syntrophomonadaceae bacterium
GGCCTACCGGACTGATCGTTATGAGGGTTGGGTGCGCAATCCGCGGACCGGGCCGGTTATTTTTACCAACGTTGTTGATACCTATGAACAGCTGCGCCCGATTGAATAGAGCTGTATATTGTGCTCACTAATTTGGTTTAATATTACAGAGATACCTGTATTGCTGTTTTGGAGCTTTGAAGTATAGAGGGACTATAGATCTGGTTGAAAGGCCGGCCGGTTGCCAGCCGGCCTTTTAATACTGTTGTGATCTGGGGGTAAGAGCTTTTGAGTATGCGCGGTTATCTTTTACGCAAGTTCCTTCAGGCCTTATTGACAATTTTTATCGTTCTGGTCATGAATTTTTTTCTTTTCCGGATCATGCCTGGAGATCCAATCAGGGTTTTGATTAGGAACCCGCGGATATCTTCAGAAGCACTGGAAAGAGTGCGGGAACAGTTTGGTTTGAATGAAGGCCGGTTGTTTCAGTTCTGGATTTACCTGCGCGACCTGTTTTCCGGCGACTTCGGCACTTCATTTAATTACCGCCAACCGGTACTGGAAGTAATCATGGAGCGGGTACCGGCTACTGTCCTGCTTATCGGTACCGCTACCATACTCTCCATTATCATTGGCGTGGTCCTGGGTGTGATTTTGGCATGGAAACGTGGCAGCAGGATCGACGTTATCGGCCTCAGCGTTTCCCTTATTCTTTATTCGATGCCCACTTTCTGGATAGCGATTATCATGGTTATGCTTTTTGCCGTCTACTGGCAGATATTCCCTCTGGGGGGAATGAGTTCTCCGGGAGTTTTCTACACTACCTTTTGGGGAGAGATTGCTTCTAAACTTCGTCACCTTTTCCTGCCCGCAGTTACCTTTGCCCTGATCTTAATCGGTGAGTATGTTTTAATCATGCGCAGTTCCCTGCTTGAGGTCATGCGTGAGGATTACATGCTGACGGCAAGAGCCAAGGGAGTCAGTAATCGTAACCTGCTTCGCAGGCACGCTCTGCCCAATGCCATGCTTCCGGTAGTAACCCTGATCGCGATTAACTTAGGTTTTATCGTCGGCGGAGCGATCCAGATTGAAACCGTTTTCTCCTGGCCCGGCCTGGGCCGGTTAATGTATTCTGCCCTGACCAACCGGGACTATCCTGTCCTTCAGGGGCTGTTTCTTTTTGTTACAGTTGCTGTAGTCAGCGCTAATTTTTTAGCCGATATACTCTACCGTTACCTGGATCCGCGGGTTAAATCTTAGGGGGAAAAAAATTGAGCTACCTGTTTGCAAAAAAAGATTCGCTCATCCTCTGGAAGAAAAACCTTGTTTCCTTTTGGTCCATTTACAGGCAAAACACTATGGGCCTGATTGGCCTCTTTATCCTGATTTTTTTTGCTTTGATGGCCATATTTGCCCCTTACCTGGTAACGATAACGACCATGGTTGTAAATGGGGTTACCCAGGTTTTGCACCCGCCGGTGAAAGGATTCTGGCTGGGCACCGACGACCTGGGCAAAGATATTTTCGCCGGGGTTATTATCGGTTCCCGGGTATCCCTGTTGGTCGGTGTGGCTGCCACGGCTATCTCGATGAGTATTGGCACTGTTATCGGTATTGTTTCCGGTTTTTACGGGAAGACTGTCGATGCCTTTTTAATGCGTTTCACCGACGTCTTCCTGGTTATCCCCTGGCTGCCCTTGATGCTTGTCATGGCCGCACTGCTCGGCCCGAACCTCGGAAACATTATTCTGGTAATCGGAATAACCAGCTGGGCCGGAACAGCCAGGATTATTCGCTCTCAGACACTCAGCATTAAGGAACGTCCGTACGTGGAAAGAGCAAGGGCGATTGGGTCGGGGGATACACACATAATGTATTATCATATCCTGCCAAATGTTTTTCCGCTAATTTTCGCCAATACAGTATTAGTAGCCGCAATAGCAATACTTTCGGAAACTACGCTCAGCTTTCTTGGTATGGGAGATCCAACCCAGGTAACCTGGGGCATGATGCTGCATTTTGCCTTCTCTATGGGCGCTGTTTCTTTCGGGGCATGGTGGTGGCTTCTACCTCCCGGTATTTGTGTTGTCCTGGTTGTGCTTAGTTTTACATTTATCGGCTATGCCCTTGACGAAGTGCTCAATCCGAAGTTGAGGAGGCGTGATTAGTGAAACTGCTGGAAGTGGAAAACATGACTACATACTACAAACTAAAAGAAGGATATGTACGCGCCTGCGAAAATATTTCCCTGTATCTCGAACAGGGCGAAGCCCTGGGCCTGGTTGGAGAATCGGCATCGGGTAAAACTACAGCTGCGCTTTCCCTGATTAAGCTTCTGCCGGAAAATGCTCAAGTCATGGGCGGAAGTATCAGGATTAACAACAGGGACATTGCCGGCGCAAGCGAAGAAGAATTGCGTTCTATTCGCTGGAAAGAAATTGCGATAATTTTTCAGGGGGCAATGAATGCACTGAATCCGGTGCGCAGGATAGGCGCCCAGATTGTTGAAGCACTGCGTATCCATGAGAAGATGACCGAAAAAGAAGCCTGCTACCGGACAGCCGAACTGTTTGAAAAGGTAGAAATCGATCCGGCCCGCGTCAGGGAGTATCCCCATGAATTCAGTGGAGGGATGAGGCAGAGAGCGATGATTGCCATGGCTATTGCCTGCAGTCCGAAAATTGTTATTGGTGATGAGCCAACGACTGCATTGGATGTTATGGTCCAGGCCCAGGTTTTGCAATTGCTTGAACAACTTCGCCGGGAAAGACAGATGGGGATGATTCTGATTACACATGATCTTTCAGTAGTTGGTGAAACCTGTGATCGGGTTGCAGTGATGTATGCCGGACGGATTGTTGAATCCGGTTTGACCGAAACCGTATTTGAAAAACCGGCCCACCCTTATACACAGGCTTTAATTGCCGCTTTTCCCAATATTGAAGGTGAACGTTACCTTGCGTCATCAATACCGGGTAATCCGCCGAACTTGCTTTACCCTCCGACAGGATGCCGCTTTCATGAGCGCTGTGGACAGGCTTATGCCCGGTGTAGTGATGAAGAGCCTCTTGAGGTCAAACTTTCTAATCGACATACTGCTTCTTGTCATCTTTTACAGGGGCGGGTGAGAATTTAATGAATCACAACTCAAATAACCACAGCCTGCTCTCTGTTTCCGGTCTTGAAGTACATTTTGCTGTCCGTACCGGTTTTTTAACTTCCCTGATCAGTAAAAACGATTCCCTGGTCAGGGCGGTTGACGGGCTTGGTTTTTCTCTTGGGCGCGGAGAAATTCTTTGCCTGGCCGGAGAATCGGGGAGTGGGAAAACCACTACGGGCAAAGCTATCCTGCGCCTTATAGAACCGACCGGTGGTGAGATCCTTTTTAAAGATGAAGATGTATGCAAGTTTAATCGTTCCAGACTGCGTAAATTTCGCCAGGAAGCCCAGATTATCTTTCAGGATCCCTATGAATCTTTGAATCCGCGTCAGACCGTATTTGCCACCGTTGCCGAACCCCTGGAGGTTAATCGTATTTGCCACAGTATAAAAGAGAAAGAAGAACGCGTTGAAGAAGCGCTTTGCGATGCCGGTTTAAGCAATCCCCGGGAACTTTTTATCCGTTACCCTCACGAGCTGAGCGGCGGGCAGCGACAGCGGCTTGCTATTGCCAGCGCCCTGGTCCTCAAACCAAAATTTATCGTAGCAGATGAGCCGGTTTCAATGCTCGATCTCTCGATCAGGGCCGGTATTTTGAAGCTGATGGTTGATTTACGTGATAACAAGGGTATTAGTTACCTCTTTATTACCCATGATCTTTCGCTGGCGTGGCTGGTTTCAGACCGGATAGCGATTATGTACCTGGGTAAAATAGTTGAACTTGGCGATGCTGATGCAGTGATCAAGTCACCTATGCATCCATATACCAAAGCCCTGGTTTCTGTCATCCCGGTACCTAAGCGGATTTCGCTAATCGGTAAAACTTTACTTAAGGGAGAGACTCCGGATCCGATCAATATCCCGGCGGGGTGCCGGTTCCATCCGCGCTGCCCCGAGGTACAGCCTCGCTGCCGGGTAGAGGAACCGTTTTACAGGGAAGCAGAACCGGGCCGTTTTGGGGCCTGTCACTTCATTTAGAAATGAGTTGATACAAGATGATTGAAATTTACCTGCTATCTGTACACGATTGGCTGCGAAGCCTGACACTGGCCTGTGCAATATTGAGTGAGCCTGAGCGGGAAGTATACTTCATTGATCCCGGGCAGATTGATCAGGAAATTGATTCGCTCTTGCTTTTGGCGGATAGAATGCCGATAAACCTGATCGATGCAACCGGCTCGGAAATAGTTAAAACAGCACTATCAGGGACAGCTTTGGAACATAGATCTGATACTATATCAGGTATCTATAAATGGAGCCAACTGCTAAAACATTTTGGTCCCCCCAGGGGCTTATGTACTGCACCTGCCAATTCAACGGGCGATTGCCTGAAGGCGGCGGCTATTGCGGCGAGATTGGGGTATTATTTTTTACCGTTGGATACGAATAAAAAATACGCGGGTATGAATCTGCAAGGTGCGGAGTTAGCCTGGTTCGGTGATAAAGATCTATTGACTGAATCAGTAGGGGCTGCTGTTGCAGCTGGATTTACCTGCATTGATAGTGATCATGAAGCCCTGGCTTACCTCCGGGGAAAAGGTTTTCCGGTCGACTACCTGGTTATCCTAAATTCCGCCGATTTGCACAGGGAGACAGAGCGGGGTAGTTCCCTGGGTGAACTGTGGGTTAAAGGTTTGAGTTTAAATGTTCTAATCCTGGCATCTTACCGCCAGATATATTTATTTGACGCGGCTGAGGATAGCCCGGATCCTCAAAAGATCGAATGCCAGGTAAACCAAATGGTTGAAGAATCAGACCTAAAACCGCGTTTTCAGGCTGTGCTGGCCTCACCGGCGGCAGTTCCATTCTTTTATGAAGAGAAAAAAGCAATCGGAGCCGTGACCGAAGAGATGATCAGGGATATACATGTACGCTTAAACAATGATCTATTTTTTGATCTGGCGGAAGGCCGGTTAATGCAAAACACACCGGGTGGATTGTCAGCCCAGCTTATAAGTACCAAGCGATACCCGGAGATTCAAAAAAACTCCGGGCGTAGTGGCCGGGATGTTTTGGTTGCCGGTGTCCCGCATGTAGATTCAGGGATTATCTTTGCCAGCGATCAGGCTTTGATGGAAGCGCAGCTGCTGCCTTTGCTGGAAGAAGCGGGATGCCGCCTGAATGTCATTCAGGGCCGTGAATCTCATTACCATAAAGTCAGCGAAGCATTAAAAGAAGCCGATTTTTTTCTATTTACCGGACATGGTGGCCCTGAAGGACTTCATACACATGGCCGAACTCTTAACAGGGGCGATTTGCCTATACTGCCACCGCTGGTGGCATATGCATCGGCTTGTTCAACTGTCGGACTTGTGCCGCATTGGTTTTCACCGTCAGAAGGCCTTGAATGGCAGGGTGTAGCAGTTGATTCCCGGCATGTGATCGGTATTTCTTTTGTTGAAAAAGGGGCGCTTTGCTTTGTCGGTGGAGCGACTGTAGAAGACCTGCAATACAGCACTTCAATTTATGGCATTTTTATGGAAGCTTTACTGGTAAAGGGGCTTAGTGTAGGTGAAGCCGTACAGGCTACCCGTAATTTCATCAGTCTTTTTGCTGCTACTCTCATGAAGAAAAGCCCGGAAGCTTACCGGAAGTACCGGTGGGGTACGGCTAATGCAATTCATCAGCAGGTTTTGCTTGGTGATCCGGCTTTTATACCGGCACCAGGGGAAGCAGATCTTTTAAGGGTCCCCGTTACGGTAGAAAACATCTCAGCTTCAAAGAAAAAAGTGGCTGTCGAGATACCGGAAAGCCGGTGGCAGCGGCGAAAAGCGCAGGTTAACAAAAAAGATGCTTCAAAATATTATTACCGCTGCCGCAATATCGATGTTAACACTCCATACGGCGAGAATATAATCAGCTGGGGCGATTACTACCGAGTAGCTCCCGATGCCGAAAATATCAGCGAAACCGCAGTTATGTCAAGTTTCCTGCATATGACTGTTGATTTGCCTCCGGGAGAAGCTCCGAAGGGCCTCTTGCTGGTGGAGGCAGAGGCAGCTGAAACGGTTTGCCTGCTCTGCGACAAAGAATTAGAACCTGCAGGTCCGGCAATTGATGCTGCGAACTGTTTCAAACTTCCTTACCTTCTACAGCCGCCGATTGAACTTGATATGCGCAAAGGGTGGGCTTTCAGTGCTGAACAGCTGGAAGGTTATATCAGGCTGCACTGGTTGGTGCCGATGCTCCTGATAGATGAATCGAAACGCAGTTCTATGCGTCTTAAAAGGTTAGTTTTTGAAGTTGAATCTGTTCCTTCTCTTAAAATAAGCGGTAAAGTCACCGGGTCCGAGAACAACTGCACCTGCCTTGTTTGTGCCGGCTTTCCTCGGGAGAACAACCAGGATCATCGCAATAAAGAGCCCCTCTTAAACAACTTGGTGTGTGTTTTAACCGGCCCGGACGGTTCTTATGAAATTGATTGCGCTGATGAAATGTCCCTGAGTGTGGAGGAGCAGTTTCCTCTATATGAACTCCTCGTGCCTTATCAAGGATTCAGAAATAAGCTCGATAAAGCTGATCATGGAACTGAGGTCGTACTGGAGCCAGGGTTTTTGGATAAAGTAAGGATAAACGGAATAATCACTGACAGGGCAAGTGGTGAAGCAATCAGTGGCGCGCTGGTCAGAATTTTCCGTGGGGAAAATGATCCGGTCGGCGATCCCCTGATCGAAGCTTTTGCCGGAGAAGCGATATCCGGAGAGAAGGGAGATTTTATACTTGAGCTGCCGGCCGGCAAATATATTCTTTATGCTGCAGCAGTTTTAGATGGGAAGCGCTACAAGTCTCGGCAATGGCCTGTTGAGCCGAAGGAAGGAGAAGATTTCTACCGGATTTTTGCTCTTGACCAGGCAGCAATAATAAAGGGGTCAGTAACCATCCAGGGATATGTACCCCCGGATCCACCGGTCATCGGTTTAAAAAGATATCCAAAAGTAGATGGTGAAGGGACATTAGTTAAGGTCCCGGTAGACAGAGATGGAAGCTACGAATGCCTTGTCAGCTTCCAGGATCGCTTCAGCATTGTCCTGGAAGGGGAAGGCTGGCAGGCGATAAATGACACTAATGAAGAAGATGGTTACAAGCTGGAAGCTCAGCAGGTGCTAACAAGGGACTACATGCTTATTCCGGATGAAAGCGAGTAATAAGCAGTATGAATGAACTGATTTTAATAGAAGCTGCGGGCAGCAATTATGATATCGGTTATAGGGTTGGAAAAAGCGCGCGGACTTTAATCTTAAGATCCATAGATAGTTACCGTAAAAGTCTCCTTAATGAAGGATGGAAGGGCTCCTGGATTTTACCGGATGGCTATCTTGAGGCGGCTTATGAAGCTTTCCCTCACTTCGTAGAAGAACTGCAGGGAATGGCTGATGGATCAGGCGCCAGCTTTAATGATCTCTTTTTCCTCAATGCCCTGGAAGAAGCCCTTGAAATTAAACCGCCGTCGGCCTGTTCCACTGTAGGGGTATCCTCACCTAATGGTGTATGGCTTGGACATAATGAAGACTGGTATGTGGATGATGCTGATGCGGTTGTTGTAATCTATGCCCGCCCAAAAGGCAAACCGTCTTTTATCAGTGTAACATCAGCTCCATTCCTGTCGGCAGTCGGCATGAACGAAGCCGGCCTGGCTCAGGGGGTAAACAGCCTTACGGCAATCGACTGCAGGGTGGGAGTGCCGCGTATGTTTGCGGCAAGAGCAGTGTTGGAATCTGAGTCGGTTAGTGAAGCAATAAAAGCTGCTACTCCAGCCAATAGGGCAGGAGGGTATAACTTCCTGCTGGCGCATGCAGATGGTGAAATCGGCAACCTGGAGACATCAGCCTGTGCTGAAATGTATATGCCTGCTGAGAAGTTCGTTTATCATACCAACCACTACACCAACCCTCTGTTAAAACACCTTGGAAAAGAAATAGATGAGCATTCATTAACCCGTTACCGGCGCCTTGAAGAACTTGGGAAGATATTACCGAAAGACCCCGGGCATATTCAAGACCTGTCCGTAATATTTTGCGACCATAAAAACAGGCCGCTTTCTATATGCAGGCATGCTGAAGAACAGAAGGGGAATGACGGAACAATTTTCTCAGTAATTTTTAATCTTAAACTTTTTAAGGCATGGGTTGCTGTCGGCAATCCATGTGATAACATATATAATGAGGTTAAAATATGAAAAGTTGGTGATGCCTGAAATGAGCGGACACGAAGCATTACATCTGAAGATTGAAGAGGAAAAGAGCAAACTGGTGGAAATGGCCCGGGCCATTCATAAAAACCCTGAAATTGGTGGGGAAGAAGTTTTTGCCGCCGAGCTAATAACGGGTTACCTTGAAGAGCAGGGCTTTAAAGTCTGGCGGGGAGTCGGCGGCCTGAAGACAGCTTTTATGGCCAGTATAGGTGAAGAAGGTTTTCATATCGGCTTCTGTTCCGAGTATGATGCTTTACCTGATATTGGTCACGGCTGCGGACATAACCTGATCGGTATAGCCGGGGTTGCGGCCGGAGTTGCCCTGGCAGCCAGCCTGGGAAAAATACCGGGAAGGGTATCGATTATCGGCACCCCTAATGAGGAGGATAAAGGCGGAAAGGTTGATTTGGTTCATACGGGTGTATTTGATGATGTCGATGCTGCATTGATGTTTCATCCGGGCTGTTCAACAAGCATTCATGTTGAGTCGTTGGCCTGCAGGGACTATAAATTCATTTTTCACGGCCGCAGTGCTCATGCATCTTGTGACCCCTGGGAAGGACGCAACGCCCTTGACGGGGTTATTCAGACTTTCAACAGTATCAATGCCCTGCGCCAGTACTTAAAAGATGATGTTCGTATTCACGGTATAATTACTGAGGGCGGCCTGGCCCCCAATGTTGTGCCTGATCGGGCAGTAGCCGATTTTATCATAAGATCTCGCGACAGCAATTATCTCGATGAAGTGGTTGAAAAGGTTATCGCCTGCGCCCGCGGGGCAGCTATGTCTACAGGAACGGTGCTGGAGGCTTGTGAATCCGGCCACCCTTATGATGCAATGATCAACAATAACATATTGGCGGATCTTTTTGCCGAGAGTCTTCCTGAAGCGGGCTATAAGATTGAATCTCCACATCAAGAAGGGCGTGGTTCAATAGATATGGGTAATGTCAGCAGGGTAACACCTTCTATCCACCCTGTGGTTGCCATTACCGACCAGTGGATACCCGGTCATACCCGTGAATTTACAGCTCTTTGTGATACAGAAGAGGCTTATGAGGTAATGCTTACCGTTGGCCTGGCGATGGCAATTACAGGCCATAAAGTTCTAAACAATACTGATTTACAGCATAAGATAAAAGAGGAATTCGACTCACAGGTAAAGAAGGATTAGGGATTATTGAAAAGGGTGATCCAATGGCTAAAACTATAATCGAGCAGATCAGGCCCGATTTATTCCGCGCTGAAATTCCACTTCCCCGTAACCCCTTAA
>PWUG01000393.1 GCA_003562605.1 Syntrophomonadaceae bacterium
AACCTAACGGCCGATTTTGTCGTTGTCGGCATTTTCAATTACAAATAAGCTTTCTGCACTGTTCCGGCTCAGTTTCATGGCCAGGGAGATAGCCTGGGTTCTGTTTTTAACCTGTAGCTTTTGATAAATATTTCGCAGGTGTGTTTTTACCGTGTCGACTGCCAGATTTGTGGCCGAGGAGATTTCTTTATTTGTTAAACCCTTAACCAGCTGCCTGAGGATTTCCTGCTCCCTTGGAGTGAGTTCAACCCGTTTTTCATCTTTATCTAAAGGTTTTATTTCGGTAAGTTTTTTACTCAAGCGGGTATAATCGTTAACAATCTGGCGAAAAACAGATTGGTCAATAATGGTTTCACCACCATGCACTCTTTTAATTGTATCGATCAGGTTTTGTCTGCTAACATGTTTGAGAATATAGCCGGAAGCCCCGCTTTGCAAGGCCAGGCGGATTGATTCCGTATCTTCAAAGATTGTTAAAAAAATTATTTTAATCTCCGGCTTTTGGGCCAGGATCTGCTTCGCTGTTTCAATGCCGTTTAAGCCTTCCATTTTAATATCCATGAGAATGACATCTGGTGCAACCTCATGCACTTTAGCTATGGCTTCTTCACTGTTGCCGCAGCTGCCTGCAATGGAGATTTCATCACAGTTTTCAAGCATATTTGATAATCCTTCTCTGACCATGGGATGATCATCAACAATGAGGATTTTTATGGCCAATTCCAGAACTCCTTCCCGAGTTGAACTTAAATAGGAATGCTTACGTTAATCTTTGTTCCCTTACCGGGGCTGCTATAGATGTTGCAAATGCCTCCCAGCATCAGGGCCCGTTCCTGGATACTGGCCAGCCCCAGGCGGTTTTGCATTTGCGGTTTGTCAGCAAGTGCTGTATTGATACCTGTACCGTTGTCATCAATTGAAAGGTTTACTTCTTCATCCTTAATATCCAACTGAACTTTTACTTTAGTAGCACCGGCGTGCTTGATTACATTGGTCAGCGCTTCCTGTAATATCCGGAATAATGTGACTTCAATATTCGAAGCCAGCCTCTGTTTCTCCCCTTTAAACTTTAGCTCTATAGGGAGGTTGTTCTTTTCAGAAATATTGTATACGTGGGCTTCAACAGCCGGGATCAAGCCATAATTATCAAGAATAATTGGGCGCAGATCATAGAGTATCCGCCTCACTTCCTGAATCTGTTCACTCAGGACATTCGTGATATCGGTGATCTCACTATGCCATTTCTGCGATTCAACCACTTCATTGGATGCGATTCGCTGCAGACGGTACCAAATGGCAATAAGGGATTGAATAATACCGTCATGCAGATCGGCAGCCAGGCGTTTGCGCTCGTCTTCTTGTGCAGTTGTCAGCTTATTTACCAACTGGTGCAATAGCTGTTCTTTTTGACCCAGGGTTTCAATCAGCCCGGCATTTTCCATGGCAACTGCTGTGGCCCGCGCAATTGCGAATATAATTTCGATTTCTTCACTGTCAAATCCACCTGATTCCAGCAGGCGATCTGCCTGCATAATGCCGATTGTTTTACCTTTGCTTAAAATTGGGACCAGCAGTACCCAACTGTAAGCAAAATCATCAATGATCTCCCGGGTTAGCAGTCTGGTGATATTTTGTGGGGTAATGATCACCGGCTGTTCTGTTTTAATCGCTCGTTTAATACCCGGGAAAAGCTTTGCGCCTTTCAACGCTTTAAACTTTTTTTTCAGCGCAGGGTCGTAGCTGCCCACAGCGACGGCGGGGATAAGCGTCTGATCTTCTTCGTTCAGCAGGTATATGCAGCTTCTTGCCGAAAACAGGTCTGCTGTTAGCTGGGCAACGACATGAAGCACCTGCCGTATGTCCAATGTAGAGCTGATTGTGTTTACCAGTTCCAGCCAGACGGCAAGTTTTCTTAGATGGCGATCTTTTTGCCTCCGGAAAAGTGATTCCTGGATGATATCGGCCATATGTCTGCCCAGGGAGACGGCTTTCGCCAGCATGTACTGTCCACTTGAGTAGTCAGTATTGAATATACCGATTTCCATTGTACCAACCGGGTCGCCGGCTTTTAAAAGAACCGGCAGGGTGGTTGAAATCACCGGGTAAAGTGGCTCCAGTAATTTTTTCTTCTCCCTGTTCTCTGCAATGGATAAGTAATCACTTAATTGAGAACAGCGATCTGTATGGATGTCAACTCCAGGGTTTGTTTTTTCCCCATCCCTGGAGGCATGCCAGCATACCAGGTCCTTGCCGTCTCGGACCAGCATCAGACTGGCCTGACAGAAATCAAAATAGTCAACAGAGGTTTGAAGGATATTTTGTAGAGAAGTTCTTACTTCCTTTATAGCATTAAAGTTGGGGCTGACACGGCAAATTAGGATCAACTCCGGTTTTACCCTCGGGTCAGATGGATGGTCGGGCAATTGTTAACCCCCTTTTCCAAAAGTTTGCAGTTCCTTCGGAACCTGTATGTTCAATTTTAACTTTTACCTGCATTAACGTCAACAAAGGCTTTATAAAGTATTCATCCGAAGGTGTTAGCTCCGATTTCACCCTTTTTAACCTTGATTCCATGCTTTTAAGGGATTTTTTTATTGACAGTCTTTGTTTAAGCTTTAAGTAAAGATATATGTTCCGAATCAAATAGCTGGCAGCAAATTTTATCGGCATGCAGCAGGTGTTTGATATATCTGGGTTTTTTAAGCTGGCCAGGCGGCACTTGCAGTCTAACCTGCTTTTTTGCATTTCCATATATAACTTAGCTTTCGAAGGATAGGGGCAATATGAACCAAATACCTTTTTTCAAGACAGGCGAAATAATGGATCACCACTCGTTTGAGTGGCATAATCACATTGATGACCTCATTTTTGGGCCAGGCAAAAGGGAAGTGACCTTGTTGAAAGGCATTTTGTCCCGTTATCCTGTCAAGTCGGTGCTTGATGTTGCCTGCGGAAGTGGTGATATTGCGATTTTGCTTGCCGGGCTTGGGAAAAGTGTTACTGTTTTGGATCATGATTTCGCACGGGTTAAAAGTGTTCAATTAAAGAGTATTTTAGCTGGAGTCCAACTCGAAGCAGCCTGTGGTGATATGCGTGATCTTTCCAGTGTCTATAAAAGCAGGTGCAATTTGATTACCATCCTGCGGAATTCTCTGCCAAGATTATTAAACGAAGCTGACATATGGGGTACACTGGCCCAGATGTACCTGGCGCTTGAACCTGAAGGGTTAATAGTAATTCAAATGTTTGATTATGATCGTCTTTTTAAGGAGAATATTTATGATTTAAACAAGATTAATAATTATTACAGCGAACTTGGAGTAAGAGTGTTTTTTGAACATGGGCAGGAAAAATCAGATGCTAAATTCATTTTTGATATATCTGATCAGCATTTTCCGGAAAAGAAAATAGAAAAGATTATTTTTCCGGTAAGACCGATTTTTCAAAATGAACTGGATATGTGGCTAGCCGAACTAGGTTTTAAAAAGATTGAAAATTTCGGGAAACTAACCGATAATAATTTTACAGGGGAAACCTGGCAGAATCTTACGGTAGCTTTTCGGCCGGGATCTTCAGAAGATCATTAGAGGAGGGGATTGCATGCGTTTGCAGGGAAAGGTTGTGGTAGTAACCGGAGCGAGTAAAGGAATCGGTGAAGCGGTTTCACTGGCGCTGGCCCGTGAAGGTGCAAATCTGGTCCTGGTCAGCCGAAGTATAAAAGAAGACAATCAGGTTGTCCGGGAAGCAAAAAAAATTGGAAGTCAGGTTATGGTTAAACAGGTTGATGTCGGAGACTATAACCAGGTGACCGGGATGGTTGAAGAAGCAATTGAAACTTTTGGGCAAATTGATGCGCTTTTTAATAATGCCGGAATCAGCAAGCCGGCTATGCTCTGGAAAATGACCCCCGAACAGTGGGAAGAGGTGCTCAGGATAAATCTTTCCGGCACCTTTTACTGTATTCGGGCGGTAGCGAAGCCGATGATAGAGCAGCAATCAGGTTCGATCATCAATGTAACCTCCTCTGCCGGCCTGCTGGGAACGATTGGACAGATTAATTATACGGCGGCAAAGGGAGGGGTTTATGCCATGACCAAGTCTGCTGCCAAGGAACTGGCCCGTTACGGGATCAGGGTAAACACAATCGCACCTATGGCTGAAACCGAAATGACACAGGTTATTGCCAGTGATCCCAAATTTAAAGCAAAATACCTGGAGAGAATACCACTGGGACGCTTTGGCCTCCCGGAAGAAATAGCCCCAACAGTTGTATTTTTGGTCTCGGATGAATCGAGTTATATTACCGGTCAGACTATCTGTATTGACGGTGGTATGGTTATGCCTTAAGCTTTTAACCTAATTTAATGAAGGAGGTATGGTTATGCCTAAAGATGTAGCGATTATTGGGGTAGGGCAAAGCGCTTTTGTCAGGGGTTATGAAGGCTCGATCAGGGAGCTTTCTTTCGAAGCGTACAGAGAAGCAATGCAAGATGCGGGAATTACTTCCGCAGAAGTGGATGCCTCTCTTGTTTGCTCCGCTCCCGAGTATGATAAACAGCGCAGCCCTTCCGGCCTTATTGCGGAATACCTGGGGTTGAATCCACAGCCTACCTTTGCTATTGAAAGTGTTTGTTCTTCCAGCACAACCGGAATCAGGACTGCTTATGCGCTGATAAAAAGTGGGCTGCACGAGGTAGTGGTTGTGCTTGGTTTTCAGAAAATGTCGGAGATCTCTTCCGCAGATTCTCAGGAACGCATGGGTCGCGGTGCCGATATTATGTGGGAGTCTCCTTTTGGTACGACGATGCCGGCGTATTATGCCATGCATGCACGTGCTCATTTTGGTACTTATGGCAGCACAGAGAAAGATCTTGCCCTGATCAGAGTGAAGGCGGCGAAATATGGGCAGTTAAATGAAAAAGCGGTATATCGCAAGGACCTTGCCCTTGATCAGGTTTTAAATTCTGATTATGTGACCACTCCGCTAAAAAGATTTGACTGCTGTGCCAACGCTGACGGATCTTCCTGTATTATTTTAGCTTCTGCAGAAAAAGCAAAAGAGATTTCCACCAGGCCGGTATGGATTCTCGGTCTTGGATCGGCTACCGCTTCTTTAAGTATGACCGGTCGGGAAGCATATGACGGCCTGGAGAGTGTCCGCCTGGCTGCCCGCCAGGCTTATGAAATGGCTTCGCTTAAGCCTTCTGACATCGATGTGGCCGAGGTGCACGACTGCTTCACAATTGCTGAACTGATGGCTTATGAAAACCTCGGATTTGCCAAACCCGGTCGGGGAGTAGAGCTAATTCGTGAAGGAGAGACATACCTTGAGGGTAAGATTCCCGTTAATGTAGACGGTGGTCTTTTATCAAAGGGGCATCCGATCGGCGCTACCGGGGGATCCCAGGTGAGGACTATTGTGCAGCAGCTGCGTGGAGAAGCCGGGGAGATTCAGGTTCCCGGAGCAGAAACAGGGCTTGTTCATAATGTTGGTGGAGTGGGTATATATGGGAATGTAATCATTCTGGGAAATTGAAAGGAGCAATGCCCAATTGCGGTCACCAGTGATTGATTTTCATATTCACCCTATTTTTTACGATCAATTTTATGTCGAAAGTGCCTTGAACTGGATAAAGGAGATGCATGCGGATAAAGATTGGGACCAATTTTACCAGGCATTTTCCGATCCGGATTATTTTCTGAGGTACCTGCAAGAAAACGGTGTTGATTACGGTGTTGTAATGGCTGACTTATGCCCGGCAGTGACGGGAGTATGCACTAATGAATATGTGCTTGAATTTTGTGAAAGCAGGGAACCCCTGATTCCTTTTGCCAGCATCAATCCTTATCTGACCGTGCATACAGGAAGAGAACTGCAACGCCTGGTAGGGGAGGGTTTCCGTGGTTTGAAGCTCTATCCTACCTATCAGCATTATTTCCCTAATGAACGTTTCCTTTATCCACTTTATGCAAAGGCAGAGGAACTACAGGTGCCGTTGATGGTTCATACCGGTTCCTCTGTGTTTAAAGGAGCTAAACTAAAGTATGGAGATCCGCTTTACCTGGATGAAGTAGCTGTTGATTTTCCGGATTTGAAAATTATCCTGGTCCATAGCGGAAGGGGAGTCTGGTATGATAGTGCTTTTGTATTAACGCGTTTGCATGGTAATATTTACATGGAAGTGGCCGGGCTGCCGCCGCAAAAACTGTTGGATTATTTCCCAGAAATGGAAAGGATATCAGAGAAAATCTTATTCGGCTCCGATTGGCCCGGAATAACCGATTTGAAAGGTAATATCGATGCTATCAGGCAACTGCCCCTGGCCGAAGAGACAAAGCATAATATTTTAGGCGCCAATGCGGCTAAACTGCTGGATTTACCAACGGAAAAACTGCGAAATAGTAAAAGAACGGCCATTTGAATAAAAGAAGGAGTATTTTTTTCTTTGTGGAATTGGAAAAATTGAAACTTTTATAAGGGGGGGGTGTTGGCACGGTTGCTTAAAGTTTTATCTTTGATTGGCCGGGCATGGCCGGTTGGTAGGAATGCCTGCCTGATGCATTGTGAGCCCAGGCCCATGCAGTGTATAAATAATGTGGAGGTGTCAACACGATGGGTAGTTTTAGTCCCCTGAATATACTTGTTGCTTTGCAACCCGGTCTGGGAAGCCCGGTGGAGTATGAAGAATTAATTAAAGCGCGATTTCCTGGAAAAGCATCTAAAAGAGAGATCAGGATTCGACTAATCCAGGATGGTTCAGCCACAGCTATCCCCGATGAATATCTCGATACGCATATTGTTGGTGCCGGGGTTGTTGTAGAGAGAGTCCCTGAGATGGAGAACCTGCAATGGGTGATGACTTTCAGCGCAGGTATTGATCACTGGGAAAAATGGGGCAAACTTCCTGCTCATGTTCCTTTGACTCACCTTCCGGGCGGCTCAGGCATTCCTATTTCTGAATTTGTGATCGGCTTGATGCTGAACCTTTCGAAAAAATTTAACCAACTTTGGGATCAGCAAAAAGAAAGAAAATTTATTCGTGTTCGCGGGGAGGAGCTGTATGGAAAAACCATTGGCATTGTCGGCCTTGGCGGTATCGGGCGACAGATTGCCAAGCGGGCCAAAGCTTTTGATATGCGTGTAATTGGCTCTGATATCCAGATTATGGACATTCCCCATGTAGACGAGGTTTTCTTAAACGATCAGGTGGATGAAGTAATCCGCCAGAGCGATTTCCTGGTTCTTGCCTGCCCGGAGACCAGAGAGACTGAGGGAATGATGAATGAAAGAAGTTTCAAGCTGATGAAAAATACAGCTTACCTGATTAACTGTGCTCGCGGCTCTCTGATTGTAAAAGAAGATTTCATTAAAGCTTTAAACGAAGGTTGGATTGCCGGGGCAGCTAATGACACCCATTGGATTAAAAAACCGCTTCCTTCTTACCTTCCTGAAGATGATGAACTTTGGGCCTGTAAGAACATACTGATCACGCCGCATATTTCCAGCTGGTCTGATCTTTACGCCCCCAGGTTCGGCGGCCTTTTTGTAGATAATATTGAACGCTTTTTAGATGGGAAACCGTTATTGCATGTTGCGCCCGGATTTGAGGGTGATCCGCAGTGGTTGAAAAATGCATAAGCTTAAAGGAGATCATATTTGGACATAACAAACTTAATTGAACACTTCGAAAATGCTCTTAAAAATCCTGCAGAAGAAGTCTGGCAGTGGAAATCGGAGCAAGGAAGAAGGGTTGTCGGTTTTTTAATGACCGATGTTCCCGAGGAGTTAATTCATGCCGCAGGATTTTTACCTTATGGAATCACCGGCGGAGACTCCGAGTTGGAGATGGCTGAAACACACCTGCAGCCCTGGGTTTGCTCTTATGTTCGCAATTCTCTTTCCCTTGCTCTGGGTGGAAAATTGGAATATTTAGATGGGTTGATTATTCCACATACCTGTGATACCACGCGTATGTTGCTTGATTTATGGAAGCATATCCGGCCTTTCCCCTACATGGAAGATTACCGCCTGCCGCGGCAGATTGATCGTCCCAGCGCCGGAAATTATCTCATTAAAGAGTTGGAAAGGATTAAATACGGATTGGAGCAGTTTGCAGGTGAACCTATTGATCCGGATACGCTTAAACAAAGCATAATTCTCTATAATCACAACCGGGAACTTTTGCGTAGCATCGTCGACATCCATGCCCAGGATCCAACCATGATCAGCAGCCGTGAGCTCTATACCCTGATAAATGGTGCCATGGTTATGCCCAGGGAAAGGGTCAATGAGCTATTGATCCAGATCGTGGAGGCATTGGATAAATCATCAAACTATGAAGTTAACGGGAAGTTTTTACGTCTTTTGTTATCGGGTACGCTACTTGAACCCTTCGAAATACTGGATTTAATCGATAGTTGCGGGGGGGCAGTAATCGGGGACGATTTTCAGAATGGTTATCGATATATTGAAACTGATGTCCTGGTCAGGGATGATATTATAGAGGCCCTCGCCGAGCGCCAGCTGAAACGCATTCCTTCTGCAGCATTTGATATCAAGGATAGGCCGAGAAGGGAATTTTTGGCAGATCTTGCTGAAGAGAAAAAAGCCCATGGGGTGATTTTTCTCCACCAGAGTTTTTGTGAGCCCGAAAACTTCGATTACTATGACAACTTGCAGGCCATGAAAAGCGCCGGCATCCCGGCCATCCGGCTCGAAACTCAATTTGGTCGCTCCGCCCTGGGACAAATGCGCACCAGGATCCAGGCTTTCATGGAGATGCTTGGGGGTGGAAGCCAGTGACCTCCGGAAAAGTTTTTAAAACTGCAGCACTGATGAAAGAAGTGATGGCCCGCTATAATGAAGCCGGGAAAGATGCTAAGCGCAAAAGTATTCCAGTGGCCTGGGTTACCGCGGTTTTTCCGGTTGAGATTATCTATGCTGCAGGTCTTTTTCCCTATTATCCGGAAAACTTTGGTGCGGTTGCCGCTGCCAGGAAAGTTGCCGACAAGTTATCTTCAGCCGCTGAAGCGAGGGGATATGCCCGGGATCTCTGCGGTTATGCCCGTTGCGGTATTGGTGATGCCTATGCAACGGAACACCCGATTGGAGAAATATTAAAGCCAGATTTAATATTCTGTTGTAACACCCAATGCGGAAGCCTGCCAAAATGGTTCGAGGTAGCCGGGCGTTTCTATAATGCCCCTTATTTCTTGTTAGATTCCCCGCGGGTGGGAATTGAAACAGACCAACTCTGTAAGGGTTATTACGTGGATCAGCTTTATGAAATGATTGCTTTCATCGAGGAGTTTACCGGGAATTCTTTTGATTTTGACCGATTAACCGAGGTGCTCACTCTTTCCAACGAAGCCTGCCGCCTCTGGAACGAAATTTTGGATACTGCTGCCCTAAAGCCTGCTCCCTTTGGATTTTTTGATGCCAGTTTTCATATGGCCCCGATTGTCACCATGCGCGGCACACAGGAAGCAGTAAATTATTACCGTGCTTTAAAAGAGGAAATTGATGAACGGATCGAACAGGGTATAACAG
>PWUG01000186.1 GCA_003562605.1 Syntrophomonadaceae bacterium
CGGAACTTTTGAGGTCAGGAGCCGCAAAGAACGTGAAGGGCGCAATCCTGCTACGGGCGAAAAGATTAAAATTAAAGCCCTTAAAGTACCAGCATTTAAACCAGGCAAAGCATTAAAAGAAAAGGTGAAATAAATAAACAATATATTTGTGGATTTGTACTATATCCCCCTATCCCCCGTTTAAGGGGGATTTTTTCCCTTGGCCGGGAAAATAATCCCCTAATATGGGAAAATTAGTTACCGGGGTAGTTAGATGCTGCAGGAAAAGTATTTTTTGTGTCGAAAGTTACAATAGAGATATGCTTTTCGAAAAGTTGTGCTTACGATGGATAGCAAGCGTAAAAAAAGCCATAATGCTGTTTCTAATTTTCCCCGACATTCCAAGGGGGAGAAGTATACTCTGTACAGATTAGTAAGCACAGTCGGCATTTTGGTTGTTATTGGCCTGCTTTTTATGATGGGGATCCAGTATGTCCAACAGCTTCGGGTCAGACAGGAATTGGCTAATTATGAAGCTAAGGTACTATTCCAGCAGCACCGCCAGGATGATCTGCAGGTAGAAATTGAGCGCCTGCAGAATCCCGATTATATTGAAATATTGGCCAGGGATAGGCTTGGTTTGGTTAAACCTGATGAAATAATCTTTCAATTAGAGGATTGACAATATTGCAAGAAAAGTTATAATAACCTTAGTCTTGATGTAAATATTAGCAAGGAGGAGTTTTTTATTAAGAAAGAGATAGTTGTTGGCAGTATTGTGGAAGGAGTGATAACCGGCATAACAAAATTCGGTGCTTTTATCGAATTGCCCGGAGGGACTACCGGTCTTGTTCATATATCCGAAATAGCTGACGAGTACGTTAAAGATATTAATGAGTTTTTTAAGAAAGCAGACAAAGTTAACGTTAAAGTACTTACGGTAGAAAATAATGGGAAAATCGGGCTATCGATCCGCCAGGCAGTCGAAGGTGCCTCATCGCAAAAAAGAGGTGGCAGGAGCAAAGCTGCACCTGAAAATAAGGCCTCATTTGAAGATAAAATGAACCGTTTTCTCAAAGAAAGTGATGAGCGGTTGTTGGATTTAAAACGTAACACAGAATCTAAAAGAGGCGGCCGCGGTTCCTTTAGGGAAGCATTCTAAATAAAACATTAATCTAATACGGCAGATCGAAAGGCACTCTGTTTCAGGGTGTTTTTTTATCTTTGAACTGTTTAGGTTGTGATTACTGTTGGTACAGCTGGGAAAAGTTAGAAATTTTATTAAAAAGAACGGTCTCCTTATTGAAGGCGATACGGTAATTGTGGCTGTATCCGGTGGACCGGATTCGCTGTGCCTTTTACACCTTCTTAAGAGATTGAGCTCTGAATATATGCTCAATCTGGTTGTCGCTCATCTGAACCACTGCCTGCGTCCGGAAGCTTTACAGGAAGCTGATGGGGTCGGGAAGATTGCTTCTGCGTTGTCATTACCGTTTGAGGTCAGGACCGTGGATATCCGTAACTTTAAAAAAAAGCATGCGATCTCAGAGGAAGAGGCAGGCCGTGAGGCCCGTTATGACTTTCTCTTCGAAACTGCCCGCAAATATAAAGCCTCAAGGATTGCTCTCGGCCATCATCTCGATGACCAGGCTGAAACTGTCTTATTAAATGTCATCCGGGGTACAGGCGTCGATGGCCTGGCAGGCATGCTTCCCAGGCGGACCAGGGGTGATATTTATTTGATCCGGCCTTTGCTTTGCCTCCGACGCAGTGAAATTGAATCCTACTGCGATGACAACAACCTTCAACCTTTTACAGACAGCAGCAACCTTGAAACCAACTATACCCGGAACAGGCTTCGCCTTGAGTTGATCCCTCAATTGCAAATGCAATATAATCCGCGGATAAGGGAAGCATTATTCCGGCTGGGAGCCCTTGCTGCAGACGACCGAATTTTTCTGCAAAACCTGGCAAGGAAGAAATATTACAGCCTGGCCCGGCTTATTAATCGTGAAACAATTTTGGACCGGCAAGCGTTACTGAACCTGCCCCCTGCCCTCCAGGGCCGGGTTCTGCGCCATGCCCTGCGAAAATATGTTTCGGTCAAAGGTGTCAGTAGCCTGCATATCGGGCAACTCCTTGACCTTGCAAAAAGTGGCCGGGCAGGCAGTCAGTTAACTCTTCCCGGCAAATCGAGTGCTTACTTATCTTATAAACACTTGGTTATAAGGACTGCACCCGATCCCAAACAAAAAGAACTTAAACCTTTAGTACTGCAAATTCCCGGAACGGTATTATTATCGGGAGGACATAAAATATCCGCCTGCATTACAGATGTCAGTGAACTGTCATGGCCTCCTCCTGCTTACCGGGCTTACCTTGATCTTGATAAAATTCCTTCAAGCTCTTTAATTGTCAGGTCACGCCTGCCCGGTGACCGTTTTCATCCCCAGGGTGCGCCCGGTGCTAAAAAGTTAAAAGATTTTTTGATTGATCTGAAGGTTCCCTTTTACCGGCGCGAAAGTCTGCCCCTGGTAACTGCAGAAGAAAATATCATCTGGGTTGCCGGAATAAGGATCAACGAGTTATACAGGGTGACCGGGCAGACGAAGCAAGCCCTCGTTCTTGAATTCAAAGTGCCGGGACGACCTTCTAGGAAGGCTTGAAAATCATAGTATAAAGGTGGTAGTTAAATTGACAGATGAAAGACTCAAAGTAATGCTTACAGCAGAACAAATTAACAATAAAGTCAAAGAGTTGGCCGTAGAGATATCAAAAGATTACGAAGGCAAGAAACCTCTGCTGATCGCTGTTTTAAAGGGAGCGGTGGTCTTTCTAAGTGACTTGATTCGTCATATCGAAGTACCGGTGGAAATCGATTTTATGGCTGTTTCCAGTTATGGCGCTGATACAGCTTCATCGGGTGTGGTGCGTATCCTGAAGGATCTTGATCAGAGCATTAAAGATAAAGATGTCCTGATTGTCGAAGATATCATTGATACAGGTTTAACACTAAATTACCTTATCGAAAACCTCAGCAGCCGCAAGCCAAGATCCCTGAAGGTCGTTACCCTGCTTGATAAACCAGATCGCAGGAAGGTGGAACTCACGCCCGACTACTGTGGGTTTATCATTCCGGATTGCTTTGTAATTGGTTACGGGCTCGATTTTAATGAGCACTATCGTTATATGGCTGATCTATGTATGTTAGATGCATAAAAGCCTGGATCATTATGAGAAAAATGAGTTTTCTGACCGCGGAATGACCGCGGAATGCTTGCCGTTTATATTGCTTCTATCTGTACGGTATGTTAAAATTAAGCTTAGGCTTTAAGAGCCTTTATGGAAAGGGGGTAACTTCTTGAGCCCATTTTTAAGACAAATAACTTTCTACCTGGTTATAGCCCTGGTAGTATTCATCTTGCTGGCAACTTTTAATAACGGCAGCCAGCCGGAAAAAATAGAATATGATTTATTCATCAGTAAGGTTGAACAGGGAGAGGTTGCAGAAGTCGAAATTCACGGTGATGAAATTGAAGCCGTTCTGGTTGATGGAACTGTGGTTACAACATTTCGCATGTCTGATCATCAATTAACAGAAGTCTTATTAGAAAATAATGTCTCGATCAATTCCAATCCCGCTCGCAGTCCGGCCTGGTGGCAGAGCGCACTGACCTATATGATCCCCTTCCTTCTGATTATCGGGATATTTTTCTTCTTTATGCAGCAGTCACAGGGTGGGGGTAACCGGGTGATGAACTTTGGGAAAAGCAAGGCCCGCCTGCAGGAAAGCGACAAGAAAAAGGTTACTTTTAACGATGTAGCCGGAGCTGACGAAGAAAGAGCTGAACTATCGGAAATCGTCGACTTTCTAAAAGATCCGCGTAAATATATCGAAATTGGAGCTCGTATTCCAAAAGGCATCCTGCTGGTGGGGCCTCCCGGAACCGGGAAAACCCTGCTTGCCAGGGCTGTAGCCGGCGAAGCGGGGGTTCCGTTTTTCAGCATCAGCGGTTCCGATTTTGTCGAAATGTTTGTCGGTGTCGGGGCATCACGGGTGCGGGACATGTTTGAAAATGCAAAGAAAAATTCGCCCTGTATAGTTTTCATCGATGAAATCGATGCGGTAGGCCGTCAGCGTGGCGCCGGTCTCGGTGGAGGACACGATGAAAGGGAACAGACTCTTAACCAACTCCTGGTGGAGATGGATGGTTTTGATGTAAATGAAGGCATTATAATCATCGCTGCCACTAACCGCCCGGATATCCTGGATCCGGCTTTACTCAGGCCGGGACGATTTGATCGGGAAATATCAGTTATATTACCTGATGTGAACGGCAGGGCTGAAATCCTTAAGGTGCACACCAGGAACAAGCGCCTCTCGGAAAAAGTAGATTTGAAAATTGTTGCCCGCGGCACACCGGGCTTTACCGGTGCTGATCTTGAAAATGTAGTCAACGAAGCTGCATTGTTGTCAGCACGTAAAAATAAAAAGAGGATTGGAATGCAAGAATTGGAGGAATCGGTCGAACGTGTTGTAGCCGGGACGCAGAAGAAGAGTCGTGTTATAAGCGTTTTTGAAAAGAAGATAGTAGCTTATCACGAAGCCGGGCATGCTCTGGTCGGTTACCTGCTTCCGCATACTGATCCTGTGCACAAAGTATCGATTATCCCCCGCGGCCGTGCCGGAGGATACACACTGATGTTTCCGGAAGAAGACCGTTACTATATGACGAAAACAGAGTTACTTGACCGGGTCAGCACTTTACTCGGGGGCAGGGTAGCTGAAAAACTGGTTCTTAACGATATAAGCACCGGGGCCCAGAATGATCTTGAAAGGGCTACTATGATCGTGCGCCAGATGATCATGGAATACGGTATGAGCGATGCTCTTGGGCCGATTACTCTTGGAAAGAAACACGATCAGGTATTCCTGGGCAGGGACCTGGCCAGGGATCGCGATTACAGCGAAGAAATAGCCAAGGCTATCGATCAGGAGATTCGGAAAACCATCGATGACTGTTTTCAGAAAGCGCAGGATATCCTTGAAAAAGAAAGATCCAAGCTGGAGTTGATTGCCCAGGCTTTGATTGAAAAAGAAACTCTTGATGCTGAAGAGATAAAAGCCTTGGTGGAAGGCAGGAGCCTGCCGGTTAGATTGGAAGCGGATGACGAAGATGAAGAGCCCGGCGATGGAAAAAAGAGAACGGAGCCTGCAACATCGGAAACGGATACCAACGCTGATGCAGGTAAAGTAAAAAAAGAAACTGCCGCTGAATCGGAAAAAGTAGAAGTGATCAAGAAAAAAGAAAATCGCCGCGCCTCGTTTCAACAGAAAAGCGAACAGAAAGAAAACCCAAAAGAAGAGCACTAATGGAGCCTCAGGGCTCCTTTTTTATTTATCTATAACCCGTTTATTCTGGCTAAAAAACTCAATGCATTCCCGTAAAAAAAGCGATTGAAGTTTTCTTTAGGCAGGCCAAGATCCAGGATACGGTCAATGCCATATTGCAGCGGATCAAGGATAAAAGGGTAGTCACTGCCGTAGATTATACGATCCGGGAAAGCGAGCAGCATCTCTATAATTTCATCTACCGGAGGCTCGAAGCCCCGGTTCTGAAATACAAATGCAGTATCCAGGTAAAGCCCGTCGTATTCTTCCAGTAACTTACGGTAACCGGGAAGATCATGGAGCCCAAGATGTGGAATGATCAGGTTTAAGTTGGGAAAACGTTGCAACAGTTGGATGATATGATCTACACCGAGGTGTTCTTTGCATGGTTGCGGAAAACTGCTGGCGTGGATAATTACCGCTTTTGAACGCTCAAGAATTATTTCATAAAGAGGATAAAGTTTTTTGTCATCGGGGCTGCATTGTTGAACCAGGCAGTGTAGTTTAATGCCTGGAAACTGGTATTGGTCAAGGCATTCAATTGCAACTGCTGGCAGATCCGGATCCAGTGGATGAACTGCTCCAAAGGGGACAAGCAATGGATTATCTTTGCAAAAGCGGGCTAACCAGTTGTTAAGTTCTCGAGAATATCCCGGTTTGTGAGAATAGGCAAGAGTAAAAGCCTTTTCCACACCCTGCTTTTCAAGGCTCTGCAGTATCGATTTCGGGTTGGTTGAAAATGGCGGGTCCCAACGGTATTGCTCATGGAAGAAAATAAAAATGGCCTTCATCATTTTTTCCGGAAAGATGTGGACATGGCTGTCTATAAGCGGCCTGGGTTTATTGTTATTCATTGCGGTGTTTGAGAGGTCCTTTCGTTATTAAATATCATGTAATACATACCGGGGATTATGCTAAACTGATTAGTACCTATCCGGAATTCTTAAAATCAGTATAACATATCAGTCAGAGGAGTGAATATCTGTGGTTTCTGGTTTAACCGATATTCGGGGAATAAAAGTAGGTGTTGTTTCCAATACCGAGGCTGCTACCGGTGTGACGGTTGTGCTGATTGAAGAAGGAGCCAGGGGTGCCGTGGAGGTGCGCGGCTCAGCTCCCGGTACAAGGGAGACCGATCTTCTCCGTCCGGGTCAATTGGTTGAAGAGGTACAGGCGATTGTACTGGCAGGAGGCAGCGCTTTCGGTCTGGATGCTGCTTCAGGGGTTATGCGGTACCTCGAGGAAAAGGGTTGCGGTTTTCCGGCCGGGTGTTTTAAAGTGCCGGTTGTGCCTGCGGCAGTACTCTTTGATCTCTTCATCGGAAAAGGCAATGTTCGCCCTGACTCAGCAATGGGATACAAGGCTTGTATTGCCGCATCTGCCGGGCCTGTAGGAGAGGGTTCGATAGGTGCAGGTACGGGAGCTACTGTCGGTAAAATTTACGGCACATCGCAGTCGATAAAGGGAGGCCAGGGCTCTGCTGCTATACAACATGGTGAATTGATCGTTGCTGCTTTAGTGGTGGTCAATTCTTTTGGCGATATTTTTGATCGTAAAGGGAAGCTTTTGGCCGGGCCCCGTAACCCGGAAACCGGAAAAATGGATCTAACGGAAAAACTGTTAGTGGATATCAATACAGGAGGCTTTTCAGGCAATACTACATTGGGTGTGATAGCTACTAATGCATCTTTTGACAGCACAGCGCTAACCAAGGTCTGTCACCTGGCCCACGATGGCATGGCCCGTTCAATTTGGCCGGTGCATACCATGTGGGATGGTGATACTATCTTTGCTCTTTCAAAAGGAGGACTTATAGCTGATGTTAACCTGGTCGGCCTGATGGCGGCAGAAGCGGTAGCAGCAGCTGTGGAAAGAGCAGTGCTCAGGGCAACATCCCTCTGCGGAATACCTTCGGCAGGAGATCATAAAAGCCAAAATAAAAAATAAGTGAAATTTTTAACAGCAAGGCAGGAATTATCGCTGCCATGTTGAATAAATGACTTTGTCTGCGTAAAAATGTAGGAGGTAAGTATAAATATTTTAAATACAAGGAGGTAGTATTGATGGCATTAGATCCAACCAAACATGCCGACTGGGAAATAGCAGAAGCCGCGGAGGCGGGAATGAAAAAAGTATACCAGTTGGCGGAAGAGTTAAAACTTGACCAGGAAGAACTCCTTCCCCATGGTCACTATGTAGCAAAAGTCGACTACAAGAAAGTGCTCGAAAGGTTGAAAGACAAGCCTGATGGCAAGTACATCGATGTCACTGCCATTACCCCCACACCGCTCGGAGAAGGCAAATCGACTTCGACAATGGGCCTGACCCAGGGTATGGGTAAGCGTGGTAAAAATGTTATTGCAACAATCCGCCAACCTTCAGGCGGTCCGACGATGAATGTTAAGGGCTCAGCAGCCGGTGGCGGTTTAGCACAGTGCATTCCTTTGACTCCTTTCTCTTTAGGGTTAACCGGGGATATTAATGCGATTATGAATGCCCATAACCTGGCCATGGTTGCGCTGACTTCACGAATTCAGCACGAGTTTAACTCCAGTGATGCTTTTCTGGAGCGGGGTGGTTTGAAAAGATTGAATATCGATCCCCGGAATGTTGAAATGAAATGGATAATCGATTTTTGTGCCCAGGCCCTTCGCAACATCATCATCGGTTTGGGTGGCAGAAAAGATGGTTTCATGATGAATTCAAACTTTGCTATTGCTGTATCGTCAGAGGTTATGGCTATACTGGCTGTAGCTAAAGACTTAAAAGATATGCGGGAACGTATGGCCAAGATCGTGGTTGCTTACGATAAAAAAGGCAACCCGGTTACCACCGGTGATCTCGATGTTGCAGGTGCGATGACCGCCTGGATGGTTGACGCGATCAACCCGAATCTGCTGCAGACTTTAGAAGGGCAACCGGTTTTTGTTCATGCCGGCCCGTTTGCCAATATTGCAATCGGCCAGTCTTCAATTATAGCTGACCGTGTTGCTTTGAAGTTGAGCGACTATGTTATTACTGAATCTGGTTTTGCTGCCGATATTGGATTCGAGAAGTTCTGGAATCTGAAGTGTCGAATGTCTAACCTAAAGCCGAACTGTGCAGTTATCGTCGCCACCATTCGGGCCCTGAAATGCCACGGTGGAGCACCACTGCCGATGCCTGGCCAACCTCTTGACCCGGCATACAATGAAGAAAATATCGGCTGGGTTGAAAAGGGATGTGAAAACCTCATCCACCACATTAAAACAGTCAAAAAAGCAGGTATCAACCCCGTGGTTTGTATTAACCATTTCTATACAGATACCGACAACGAAGTTAAGGCTGTCCGCCGCCTGGCCGAAGAAGCAGGCGCCCGGGTTGCCCTTTCCAAGCACTGGCAGTACGGCGGTGAAGGCGCTCTTGAATTTGCCGACGCTGTTGTCGAGGCTTGCAACGAACCGACCGAGTTTAAGTTTCTCTACGAACTGGAAACCCCTCTGCGCGAGCGCATTGAGCTGATCGCCAGGGAAGTTTACGGCGCAGACGGTGTCGAGTACTCAGCTGAGGCGCTTGAAAAAGCGAAGAAGATGGAGCAGGACCCGAAATTCCAGAAGATGGGAACCTGCATGGTAAAGACCCATCTTAGCCTTACAGACAACCCGATGCTGAAGGGTGTTCCGAAGGATTGGAAACTTCAAATCCGCGATATTCTTACCTACGGTGGCGCCGATTTTGTAGTGCCCGTCGCAGGTGCAATCTCCCTGATGCCCGGAACGGCAGCCAACCCGGCATACCGCAGGGTTGACGTCGATGTCGAAACCGGCAAAGTCCAGGGATTGTTCTAGGATCCGTGTTGGTACCCCTCGTGGTGCTGCGAATTGCAATAAAAAGGGACGCCATATCGGCGTCCCTTTTTGTTACCGGATAGGGTACCATTCAGGTGGAAGAAAGAGTCTGACATCGCCGGTAGATTTACGGTTTGCAAGGATTTCACGGACTGTTTTTTCCTGACCTGGAATTGTAAGGTTGGGTGCAATGTCGGCCAGGGGAATCAAGACGAAATCACGCTCGACAAGGCGGGGGTGAGGCAATTCAAGAAGAGGGCTGTTAATCCTTGTTCTATTATAGACCAGCAGGTCAAGATCGA
>PWUG01000435.1 GCA_003562605.1 Syntrophomonadaceae bacterium
GCAGTGCAGATTACTGGAGAAAAATCTGAGATTGTTATATTGACAGCCACCTCCGGTGATACAGGAAAATCAGCTTTAGAGGGATTTCGTGACATAGATAAAACTAAAATCGTTATCTATTTCCCGGAAAAAGGGGTTAGCGAAGTACAAAAACTTCAAATGATCACCCAGGAAGGAAACAATGTTGATGTGGCGGCAGTCCGGGGTAATTTTGACGATACCCAGACCGGAGTAAAGGAAATATTCAATGACCATGTACTTGCCGAAAAATTGGCAGAAGCGGGTTACCGACTCTCTTCAGCAAACTCGATCAACTGGGGGCGCCTTCTGCCACAAATTGTCTACTATTTCTCAGCATACAGGAACCTTGCCAGCCGAAAAGAATTGCTTCCGGGAGAAAAAATAAACTTTGTAGTTCCTACAGGAAATTTTGGGAATATCCTGGCCGGTTACTACGCCCGCCGCCTGGGCCTGCCCATAAACCGCTTAATCTGCGCTTCCAATCGCAACAATGTCCTATCAGATTTTATTAACAGCGGCCGTTATAACAGCCGCAGACCACTGCACATAACCCCTTCACCGTCAATGGATATTCTGATCTCAAGTAACCTCGAGCGCTTATTATTTGAGTTAACCGGCCATGATACCATGCGAATTAATTCGTGGATGCAGGATTTAAAGGAGAGCGGGGAATACATTATTGACGGAGAGACCCTAAAGAACCTGCAAGAGCTTTTCTGGTCCGACTATGCCGATGACGAAGAAACAGTACAGCTCATTCAGGATACTTACCGGAATCACAACTACCTGATTGATACGCACACTGCCGTTGGTAAATCTGTCCTGAGTAAATATCGTAACCGGGTAAAAGATAACAGTCTTGCTGTTCTTCTTTCCACGGCCAGTCCGTACAAATTTACAGGCAGTGTTGCCCGGGCCCTCTTTGGTAACGGCAGATTTAAAAATAGATCCGAGCTTGAACTGCTTAAAATCCTATCCAGTGAAACCGGCATTCCCATTCCGGTTAACCTTGCTGATCTTAATCAAAAACCAATCAGGCACAAACAGGTGATCGCGCCTGCGGCAATGCGTGATCACCTGCTCTCATTTCTTAACCTTCAGTAATGACACATACTAGCTCGGTATAGATCCGAAACGGCTAACCAGTGCTGCCCCAACTGCCAGGACGAAAACAGCAAATGAAACCAACGAACCCAGCAGCGGAATCATGCTAATAAGGCCAATTATTAGAACCCCAAGAGCAATAGCACCCAGCGGGTTAGCAGTGCCGTAAGAAGCGGCGCTGAGAACTTTCCCTCCAATCAGGCTGACAATGCCGGAATACCCTAATATTGCAGCCACCGCCAGGAAAATTATCTCGATTAGAATAAGCGGTATACCGATTATCGTTATCGCCAGAATAACCATTAATGGAACAGCCAGAACCGCAGCCAGGATTCCCCATCCGATAACCGGTCCTGTTTTTAATGATATAGCGTTTCCTGCTGCTTTAACCTGCTTTGGAAAAAGAGTATAAGTCAGAGCAGCAAGGGCAAACATAATCAGCATGTTAATAATACCCATGGAAACATTGCCGTAGATACCCATGAAAGGAAATGGGAAAAAGGGCCATTCGCTCCACCTCGCCATATGCGGCATAAAACGCACATTGCGAAATGTACTGTCAACCGCTTGTGCTACCCTTTCAGCAATCCTTTCTCCAAGACCCCTGTCCAGGCCGTCAAATCGGTAACCATTGTCAGTTGTCTGCTCTTCCATTTCAGATACACTTAACTCTTCGCCAATACCGATTGAACCGGCTATAGATGTATCAGTCTTTTTAACCAGGCCCCGGCCGACATAAACCTGCCCTGAGACAATCGCATTCGGGCCCAGTTCAACTACACCTTGATCCAGAGTGACATCACCTTCTACGATACCGTTGATGAATAAATTTCCAGCTTTACTATTGACATCCCCGGCTACAGCACCTGTGATAAGAAGATCGCCAACACCGGAGACGATATCACCGCCAACTGCCCCTCCGACCCTGATCGCTCCCATGTCTGAAATCAGATTGGCACCGACAGAACCGTCAACGATAATCTCGCCCATACGTGCCCGGACATTGCCGCCAACATTGCCGTTGATAACAACCTGGCCCATGTTCGTTTCTACATCTCCGCTGACTTCTCCATCAATATTGACCTGACCCATGTTACTATTCACATTACCGTTGATTCGCCCCAGGACATTAAGCTCACCCAGGTTCAGGGTAACATCACCATTTACAGTTGTATCGCGCAGGATTTCCAGATTACCAACCGCTTTGTTGATGTCTTCGTTAATAACGGTATCACTTTCCGCAACAACAACTGTTAAAGGCATAAAACCAAGCATTACTGCAAGTGCAAAGAAAGCTGTCAAAATTATAATTCTATTTTTAATCATTTTTATCCCTCCACTGCATTTATCTTGTTTAAAATCAATACCTCTATGGCAACAAGGATCCATCTTATAAATACACAGGTTGAATCAAAAAGTCTGGTCAAATATAAAACCGGCTTGGAAAAGCCGGTTTTATCTAATCATTACCAGACAGTCGATCACAGAATAGCTTGGCCCACTGAGGTAATCTCGACCCGGCTGTGTGAAAAAGCAGCAGCTTTAACTTCCCCTGAATTAATATTCATCTCGAGAGCGGTAATTTCCGGGCCGCCCAGTTCATAACCCCCACCCGATTCGATATTCAACGTAATTGATCCATTATTACCTTTCATCAGCTGATTTATCTCACCACCAGCCGTGACAGCCAATCCAAGTGCAACTGAACCTGTTCCGCAGGAAGGCTCAATAACGTCACTCTCGACATAATGGGGGAAAACTGCCCTGAGATGACCGCCTCGTTCAGGGTGCCAGTCATATAAAGTAACGTTTGGTTCTATCTCACCGGTTTTTTCCTGAAACTCATGCTGAATTTCCAGTAGATCCCTGCGGGTTTGTCTATCCCAGGCTGTAAAGTCAGCCGCAGGATAAACTTTTTTAAAGTTGTCTGCATTTACCACCAGGAATTTGCCCGCCCGCATCACTTCGATACCCTTGCAGACTTCCCGGCTTACTCCATGTTCATAACATTCATCGACAAAACATTCCATATCGGTTTTGATACACAGTGCTTTGCGTTCATGCTTTTCTATACTCAGGGCCATCGGACCACAGTCTGTCTGGAGCAACACTCTGGTGGGAGAATTAGTCTGATCAACACCGAATATTGCCCCGAGATCCGTTTCGATCAGAGCGGCTCCCAGGACCTGGGTTAATCCGCCACAGGCGCTGATAAAGCTGGGCAATGTCGGTTCAGCAATTTTTACTTCAATCACTCCCTGTTTGATCGCCGGGTAAAGAATGCCCGCTTCGTGGGCATAGAGGTAATTTGGCCCCATCAGCTGGACAGCTGTTTCCAGTTCCCGGCCAATCGGAACCTGATCGCCCCGAAGCAGGATTATCAGATTCCCACCCATGTGTCCACGGACAAAATCAATCTTCATTGTTAATTCCTCCGCCTTGGCAACATGTTTTCCAGATTTGAATTTCGTAACCAGGCCTGTCCAGAAGGCTTATGTTTTTATTATTTCCAACTTCTGATATCCGAACTCCGCCCTCTAATTTGTTTCAGCTTAACTGACAGGGATACCAACGATGGAGTGAAACTCACTCCTTCAGGTGAAAGAGATTTCAGTAACAGTGCCCCAGTTTGCGTACTTCATTCATGCGGGTCGGCAGGCAGGGACAAACATTCTCTGGAATGTTCTCGAACCGGCAGGGACAATAAAAATCACCAAAAAGTCTATTTTTCTCAATTAATCCTTCGATAACCAGTTCTTTATCCTCGTTAAACGTGTACCCGCGCAGGCGGGCAAAGTTCTCGGAGCGATTGCGGATCTCGGTTTCCGGATCCTGGGCTAACCGATCAGCAGTTATTTCGGGGTCGACTGATTTTATTTCCAATTCAGCGCCGCAAATTGTACAGGTCACAACCTGCCCGGTCTCAATTTCACCTTTGTGAATAAATGAAAGAAGGCAAACTTCACAATATATTTTATTCTTCATCCTTAAGCGCTCCATCAATTTCCTCCTGCTTAAATCCGGTAATCGCTTTTTCATTTATTACAGTTACCGGAAAAGAACGCTTGCCGGTCAGTTTTTCTACTTCCTCCAGGGCTTTCTTCTGTTCTTCCCCTTTGGTCAGATCGACTTCGATAACATCATACTGCACATTGTTATCATCAAGATACTTCTTAACTTTCTTACACCAGGGGCATGTGCTAAGTGAATAAACTTTTACCATTGATACGCACCTCTTTCCAAGTATTTAACCTTCATTAAAGAAAATGTTTTACATAGTTACAAAACGTGTTGATGTTATGACGTCCAATTCCTTTACCTTATCTTGCTTTATCAGGGCTAATATGATCGACTGCCTGAAGGGCCGTTATCGCTTTCCCCCGGCTGTTTTTCATCCCGACTGCATGAAAGCGATATTAACATTTCTATTACGTAAAAGAGCGCCAATTTGACCATCGCAGCAATATTGCGGGTTAAATATGTTGAAACGGACTCAATTACTTCAGCAGTTAATTATAATCTGCTGCGCACCACCAGAGCATGATAAACACCGATTTGCGCACTAAGCTCATAATAATAAGTTCGCATTGCCATGCAATAATAATATATCATAAAAGCAAAAGACCTCCAACCAGACTTTTCTTGTATTTCATCAGGGCAGCTTCTTTCCCGAGACAATAAAAAGTTAGAGCAACGAGGCTGCTTCCCTGTCCGCGAGAAGGGTTATACTGCGATGGAGCTGCAGCAAAGACGCCGGAAGTTTGGTGGTGACCTTACCGCAGCACATGAGCTGAACAGCCCGGGCCTTATTTTTTCCACAGGCCATTACCAGGATTTTTTCCGCATGCATGATTGAGCCAACCCCCATGGTTATCGCCTGCTGAGGTACATCTTCCCGGGAGTTAAAAAAACGGCTGTTGGCATCAATCGTTTCTTCAGTCAAATCAACAAGATATGTCCCGGTGTACAGGCATTCACCCGGTTCATTAAACCCAATGTGCCCGTTAATCCCGATACCTAAAATTTGCAAATCAATACCGCCTGCTTCTATAATTTTCCGATCATACTCCCTGCAGGCATCGGCAATATCGTGATCTTCACAATAGGGAATGTTTATATTACGAGGCTTGATATTGATGTGGTCAAAAAAATTCCTGTACATGTAATAATGATAACTCTGTGGATGTTCAGGTGAGAGGCCGGCATATTCATCAAGGTTGAAGGTAACCGAATTGCTGAAGTCAACTTTTTTTTCCTGAAACTTTTTAACGAGTTGAGCATACATTCCTTCCGGAGTAGAACCTGTAGCCAGGCCAAGTACCGGGTCTTGCCTGCGATTGACTTCATCAGCTACAATAGCTGCGGCGTTTTCACTGAGCTCAAGGTAATTTTCAACTAAAGTTATATCCATTATTTCATCGCCTCCTCACAATATCTAAAATATTTCTTCTTTTTCCTCGGTGGTATAAAACAAAGCCATCAGTTGATCATGGTCCTCCGTATCAGCAGCAGACAGTAAAGAACGTTCCGCCGATACACGGTTTAGATGGGCTTTTTCTTCCAGTAAACGTATCCTTTCCGGTATGCAATCCTGCGCAATCATTTTTTTGATCTGAGCAAACAGGTTGTGGCTCCCGTAAAGATACTCCCCTTCTTCTAAAATCTTCGAAGCAACCATTGCTTTAAAGTTTTTGAATTTAAGCTGTTCCCGCACAGTTTCCAGATCTTTAATTATATAATCTATTTCTTCTTTGGAAACCGGATTCATCAATAAATTATACTTTTCTTTATAAAGGAGAGTATCGAGGCTTTTTAGCAGTTGATCGGACAAACCGTCAGCAATGGTAATAATATCAAGATCCGAACCTTTTACCAACTCACCGGTGGAAGACTCCGGTCTCGGTTCAGTGTGGGCCATACCAAAAACAACATCACCGGCGATAATAAAACAAACCTTATCTTTTATAACATCCCGATCCCGGTGGTTTTCAACCAGGCGGGTGATCGTGTCCCGGGCCAAACCGATCTTTTTCTTACTTATCTCAGTAAGCTCTTTCTCTAACTGACACGCCCGGGCATCTATGGCAGGTTCATCTGCTTCCAGGCCGATAATTGTATAATTCAGAAATTCCCTCATTATTGAGGGAGATAGGCGGGCATAACCTTCAACTTTCTGATCAAGCCGCAGATATCTTTTCCCGATAATTCGTGTAATAATTTTTTCCGATCCACTGCAAAGCCTCCAGGAACTTAAAATTGACATCCCGGTTTCCAGGACAAAATCTTTACCGGTTAAAGGTCCCTTTATTTCCAGAATACTTAATACTTTGTCCATTAACTCTTTTTCTGCCTTATTTCCCGGTGTTCCTGATCCTGCCTTACTTTTATTATTGTTCCCGGAGAATAATAACCCCGTGCGGTCCCGTTGGGGTAAAGTAGAACATTTCTCCCCAATAAAGTCCCCGGAGCGGTCACGCTGTTACATCCGGTTTCGACATCATCGGCGATTATTGCACCAAATTTTCGTAAACCAGTCTCATAAACACTATTATCAATATTTAAGACTACCAGGGAATCAACCATTTTCAGGTTAGCCAACTTGGTACCTGCTCCCAGGTTAACCCTGCCCAGGATACTGTCACCGATATAAGCAAAATGGCCTGCTTTGCTCCCTCCCAGCATCACCGAGGATTTTATTTCCGTAGTGTGGCCAACAACACAGTTATCTCCAACCAGGACATCGCCCCGAATATATGCCCCATGTCGAATCTCAGTACCATCACCGATAAAGGTTGGGCCTTTGACCAGGACAGAAGGCTCAATCAATGCATTCCTGCCGATATAAATCTCATCATCCATCAGGCAGGCTCCGGCATAAATAATACTTGCCCCTTCCAGCACAGCTCCATCCATTAAAACTGTTGTTTTCTTTCCCGTGCTGTCAAGCTTAAAGCCTGAAGTAAGCACCTGACCTTTGTAAAGAACCAGCGTTTTATCGATTAACGTGCTTCCATTTCGCAAATTTTTTACATTCGGTTGAAGGTGTTCTTTAATAAATGGTTTAATATTTTTCAAACCCTCCCAAACATACGCGCTATCTTTGAAAAGTGGAGCAAAGCGATTATCCCTAAGGTCGAAAAAATCTGCAGCTTGTAACATAATTAAACGTCCCTTTCATAATGGAGGTCCTCTTTACAATTGTGCCAAAACCTCTATTTTAATCGAAGTTGGATTGTAATCATTACAATCGCTCTCGGCAACAGAGCATGCCGTAACTACCACGAGCAGATCCATTAATGCTTCAAGCATAATATAGTCATCAGGCTTGGAAACCGGTTTTTTAATTTCTAACGTTCCGTCGTTACGCACATAAGTATTCATGAATATATTAAAGGGAGTATGGATAAGCGAATCATCAAGTCCATATTCCATCAAAGCCAGGGAAAAATTATAAAAACAACTTGGGTGATCATCATTTATCCCGTACTGTTTTTGGTACATTTCCGGTCTGCAGGGGGGGTGCACAAGGTCGTGCCTTCCTACCGTATCTTCGAGTAACAGGAGCATCGGGTTATATTTGTTGGAATAAAGACAGTCCTCCCGGAAAATATTTAATGAACCGTTAGTATCAATCGTTGCTGCTGTTGAAAGATATTCACGTGGATCATACCAGCTATAAGCCAGCAGATCAGCCACCTGTCTGCCTTCCAGATCAACTACTCGCAGTCTCTCCTTATTGTTGAGAATAATAGAAGCACCACTCCGGGGAGGAATAACTTTTATCTGTTTTACTTCATCCTTCATCTTTAGCTGCATTCCTCCTTGTTGAAATGCTATTCCAGTTACCCGGAACTTAAGTTTTCCAAGGCTGCTTTTTACTTAAATTTCAGGTAATCCAGGGCAAGTTGGCAAAAAATTGCCGGGCCGATCCAGAGGGTATCTTCGTCCAGATCAAATTTAGAGTTATGGTGCGGGTATGTAATCCCTTTTCCGGGATTGCCGGTGCCGAGTACAAAATAAGCACCGGGCACTTTTTCAAGGTACAAAGACATATCTTCTGTGCCCATATTAGGCTTTTTTATTTCAACTAACTGGTCTGAACAGATTATGTTTGAAGCTGCATCGACAACCTTTTTTGTAAATTCCGAATCGTTCACTGTGGGTGGATAGCCTCCCAGGATCTCAACTTCAGCTTCAGCCCGGTTGGCTTTTGCTACTGAATAACAAATTTCTCTTATTCGTTCAGTAATAAATTGCCGGTTAGCTTCATTAAGAGTGCGAAAATCCCCACTAAAGGTTACTCTGGGCGTAATAATGTTCAAAGCCTCGCCGCCGCTTATTTTACCGACGGTTAAAACAGCAGGATCAAGGGGATCCATTTCACGGCTTATGATTTTCTGTAAAGCAAGGATAATCTCCGCAGCGACGGTAATTGCATCGACACCAAGGTGCGGTAAGGCCCCGTGAGTGCTCTTGCCTCTGACGGTAACAGTAAAAGCTGTAGCAGCGGCAAGAATTGGGCCTTCACAATACCCAACCTGTCCGGTCTTAACTTCAGGGAAAATCTGGCCGACATGCAGGCCGGTAATCGCCTCAACAGAAGGGTTTTCCAGGCAGCCATCGGCAATCATCTGCTCAGCACCGCCATGACCTTCTTCTCCCGGCTGAAATATAAGTTTGACGTTTCCGCTTAATCGATCACGAATACCGTTAATGATTTTTGCAGTACCAAGCAGCATAGCCATGTGGGCATCATGGCCGCAGGCGTGCATGTTACCATTTGTTGATGCAAAAGAAAGACCGGTTTCTTCAGTAATCGGCAGGGCATCCATGTCGGCCCGCAGGGCCAGGGTCGGACCAGGTTTCCCTCCCTCTATTAAAGCAACAATTCCAGTTCCGGCCGCTGTGCAATAAGTAATACCCATTTGATCCAAGCATTCCCTGAGATAACAGGACGTCTGCTCCAACTCAAAACCTATTTCGGGTATTTGGTGCAATTCGCGCCTCCATTTAATTATATCCTGGTGAATCATCTGCACCGTCTTATTAATATTCACAGTTTCCTCCTTCAACTTCTTAATTCAACGTTTGTTTTCTTCATCGACTATTCCGGCAATTATTCTGGCCAGATTCTTCTTCTGATCCAGATCAGCCTGACGGCCGATCATGATCCGCTGAGCCTGGGGCGATCCGGCACCATGCATTGATTCAGTGCGATAGCCAACGGCAGCAGTGCCAAGAGTTATATTTTCAATTAAACGCAGAATCCTCATTCTATGCTCGGTGGGAACAGTTTCAGCACCTTTGAGGTACTTTTCGATATATTTTCCTATTTCGGGATGGCGGTAATCCTTCTCTGAAGGCAGGGTAACCA
>PWUG01000310.1 GCA_003562605.1 Syntrophomonadaceae bacterium
CAGGTGTGGCAATGAGAGCCAGATCGAGGCTTCCCGGAATGTCCAGCACTGAATTGTAGCACTTCAGACCAAGAACGGTCTTTTCCTTCGGATTAACCGGATAAATACGGCCTTCATATTTTTCATCCAAAAGAGTTGTAAGAACCTGGTAACCTTGTTTTGTTTCATCTTTTGACGCTCCGACAATCGCTACAGATTCGGCATTAAATATTCTGTCGAGATTCATATTATCTCCCCCTGTACTCCGGATTTCTTCGCTCAGCAAAGGCTTTAACCCCTTCCTGCCAGTCTTCGGTGTCCATGCAGGCCAGTATGGCATCGGTTTCCAGTTGAAGCACCGTTTCAAGGTCAAGCCTAAATGATCTCTGCAGGTGCTTTTTTGCCATTGCTATGGAAATGGGGGCCTTGCGGGCGATACCGGCGGCAAATTCCATTACATTATCCATAAATGTCGTCATGGGGTAAGAACAGAGGGCGATGCCCAGGTTAACCGCCGCCGCCGCGTCCACGACCCTGCCTGTATAGATTAACTCCTTGGCCTTCATGAGGCCTACGTTAAGAGGAAGATGCCTGGTGACGCCTCCGCCCACGAAGGTACCCAGCCCGGTTTCGGGAAAAGCGATGGTAGCTTCGTCGGACATGATAACAAAATCGCAGGCAACGGCCATCTCGACGCCTGCGCCGCGGGCGGGGCCGTTTACAGCGGCAATTACGGGCTTGGGATACCGGTATAGAAGACGCGTTGTTTCATGAGCCTGCTCGATGTATTGTCTTTTCTGGGCCTGGGTGCGTTCACCGGTAGAATGCTTTTTTAAATCCGCCCCCGCACAGAAGGCCTGTTTTTCCACACCGTCCCTGATTCTGGCTGAACCGGTAAGAATAACTGCACGCACCTCATCGTCTTCCCTGTATTTTTGAAGAAGCTGCGTCAACTCGGAATACATTTCCTCATTTACGGCGTTCATTCTTTCGGGTCTGTTAAGTTTCAGGATAAAAATCCCGCGGTTAATTTCGTATTTTACTGTCGCGTAATCCATATTAACCTCCTCAAAATCTATTTCGGGTTTGAGCCACTGGCAGAGGTATAAAAAGGCGGGGGCCCGTTCTGTGTACTGAATTATTCACCCACCATTATAACAGAAGTAGAATAATGTTGTTGCATATTCCGGTCCCAAACGAACAATGATTCTTCTGGGAGCCCATCCTCGCCACGGCCGTAAGCCGCCCCCGGTGGATGATCAGCCACATTGTATGTGTAACAATCAATACTGTTATTCTTCTTCTGCTGCTTGTGGCCGGCATCTCTTTGGCTGCCGGTTCATCTGCCGATGAGGCAACTGAATATATCAAGGCTGCACTGTTCCAGGCACCCGCTATCCTGGCCCTGGCCGGATTTACCATAGCTTTATATGCATTACTGCCACGGAGAGCCGGAGCACTTGCCTGGGCAGCCATTATGGTGAGTCTGATAGCGGGACCGTTCTTTGGAACTTTGCTTGATATACCCGAGGCCATAAGGGATATCTCACCTTTTAACCACATACCGGCCATGCCTGCTGATGTTGCCGCCGCACCTGTCATAACTCTGCTCGGTGTCGCTCTTATCCTGACACTTATCGGTAAGAAGCTGTTCCACAATAATACCATATATCCGGGAGCGGCTGCGGCGGCGGGGCAGCTATATCCCAGCTCTTTAAATAAAAGAATGAGTAGCAGTGGAGCGGTTGGATATGTGGGTAACGCGGTTTTTGCGTTGTCCAAGCAGTTTGTGGAGTCTGTATCAAAGCCGGGCGCGAAGTCTCCTATGAAGAAGCGGTCTTGATTGCCGGTGACGCCTGGTCTTACTTAAAAGACCACCTTGGGCTCAAGCAGCTGGGCACCATTGAGATGCCGGCGGTTCTCGACACCGAAGAAGCATATTTCAGGCGTTCAAAGAGCGCGCAGAACGAAAAGTTGATTCAACTGCCCCTGATCGAAGACGACGACGCCGATCTCTTGTCCGAATTCGGAGTGCGAGCCATGGTCACCAGCCTGATCGCCCGGGTGATCGAAGCAGCCTTTTACCAGGGAGCATTGTTAGACTACAACCGGCTCTGTGTCCTTTTTCCCTTGAATGTGACTGCGATCAGGGAGCGTCTGAAGCTTCTATTCGAGCAGGGCGTAACACTGCCGCTTTGCGGGACGACCAAACAGACCATAACACAAGGGTCGAGTAGGTTATGCCCTCACGGGCATAACCTACTCGACCTCTGTGCTTGTGATTTTTCAGAAGCTCATCACCCAAACAGCTAAGCTGGAAAACATAATTGCCAGGGTAAAACTCAATAGTGTCCCGATTATTACGTATTCAGCAACCTTATGCTTTTTGGCCTCTTCAAAACGGAGAATAGATTTCGCTGCAACTAAAAAACCAATGCCAATCGGCTGACCAATATAGATCAAGATCAGGATCAACAGTCTCTCAAGCTGGCCGATCAGCTTACCACCATTTTTCAACCCTTCTATAGACAGGCTATTTTCATCGAGAATTTCATTCATATATTTCCCAATGAAATATCCCGAGCCAAGCACTACAAGACTGAACGAAGCTATGGCGATAATTACTTTATAACCCTCACCTGTAAACTCTAAATGAATTGAGAATTGCAGCAAAACCAATACAATCAATAACAGGCTTGCCAGATGCGCTGCCTGATCTGCCACAAGCACCTTTGCGCTATCGGCTCCACTGGTTTTAAGCTGTTTTACATAATCGATTAAGATGTGCATAAAGAACACGAGCAGGGGAACCTGCCAGATTGTCCAGTCTTGCAGGAGCAAGTAGGCTGTCAATGCATGCACGGCTCCGTGAGCAAATAAATAACCCGGATGTTTTTTCATCTGAACTAAACGATCGGGCTGCAAAAGAAAATCAGCTATAAAATGCGAGGCAAACAATATGGCCAGATATTTGTCCACTTAATACCACCTAAATAATTCGCCTTTTATGGCGAATTATAATAATTATCGCCCTTTAAGGCGAATCTCTATAAGGTCAAGATACTCTTTCATACTTTTCCAGCCTGCAGCGTTTAGGCCTTTATTAACTGTTGATGGAACGATGTTAAGCTCACGTGCGATCTGATTTTGCCTCGTCCCAAGAAGGGCGTGTGTCATCGCCTCTGCCTGTTTCTCTGTCCAGCGGCTGGATATTTCATCTAGCAATATCATTGCAGGCGGTAAAACCGTGAGATCACCATGCAAACTCTGACTGAGGTTTTTTGATATTTCCATGGCAAGATATTTTGATCTACCCATCTCAGCCAAAGCCCTTCCTGAAAGAGTAAAAGCTTCACCGGTCGATTCCGATATGTTTTCAGGATTCAGGGTTTCCTCATCTATCCGCCCCCAGGCCACTGCAATACGGGTATCTGTATCTAAACCTTTAGCTGCGATTACCATTGCCCTGAAATAAAGTGCCGCCCTTAAAGACAAATGCTTGTGCTTCATCAGCACCTGCCAGCTGTCACCACTGAAAATAGCAATCCTGCCAACCATAGAATTGGTATAAACCGAGCCAAACTTATCCTGTCCCTCCTGTAACCTTTGCAGGATTATCTTGAGGTTAACAGGATCAAGCTTAGCTGACTTAACAAGATCACCGGTCAGCACGGCATAATTAGCCTGACTATTATCAGCAATCACTTGAGCACCCCTTAAAGGTCTTGATTAATTGTTATCACCTATAAATTCATTAATAATGACATTCTATTTCTACTAAAACCAGACCTATCCTTCATGCAAAAGGTAAAAGTTTTCAACCCTTTGCCACAATTAATGAAAATTACAGCATCCCAACACAAAAGAACCCCCCTGTGTTCTGTAATTCCTATCGGGAACTGCAGGAATACGTGGGTGTTCCGGTAATCGATGCAATTCTTGCCCCGCTAAAGTACGCAGAGTTTCTGGTAGAAATCCATAGGAAGTTCAAGTGGATCCATTCAAAAAAGTACGGTTTCGAGACACCCCCCTCGTTTTAAATCAGGGAATGGGGCCTTTCCCGATATTATGATTTAGGGGATACCTGGTAATGCCTTCAATGAATTTGTCTTTATACCGTAGGCAAAACTTAATATTCCCCCTCAGTTTTCAATACCCAAAAACTCGGTTGACCTTGTCCCTGTATTTCATTTGACGACGGCAGTTGGGGAATGCCCACCTGCGTTCTTATAGTCTTTTACAATCTGCATTGCGGCCTTGACAAGTATGTTGCAGGCACCCCGTCCTCCTGCTACACTTTTCCTTAACGCTCACTATCAAAGGCTCTTTACCCCAGCAACTTAAGGTGGTTTGATGCCTGCTCCTGCAAGCCGGCACCGAGGGGCCCGCCCTCATCTTCTGTATAGCATCACACTATATATAGGTTCAGTGCGTTCGTGGCATACCCCCATCCCCATGCTATATGTACCCTCTTTAGGTGATAAAATGTTGATTATCACACAGTCTGCCGTCCCCCTTCTATACAGCGAGATAATCGCCGAGTTCAAATGATGCTCCGGAACCCAGTTCGACCCCAGTTAATCGACATTTTCCTGTTAATCATAGAATAATGTTACACCGCCACACTAGAGTGTGATTTTTTGGCCAGCCGAGATGGATCTTGCTGCCTGTTCTACAATGTTGAGGTGGTGGGTGAAGAATATTATTTGGGTTTTGGCTGCGAATTCGCCCAGCACTGTTAAGGCGTCTGCTGATCTCTGATCGTCAAAGTTGATTAAGAGATCGTCTAATATGATCGGCAGCGGTTCATTTTGCTCCAGGTGCCTTTCGATGCTGGCCAGGCGTAGGGCCAGGTAAAGTTGATCCAGACTCCCGTCGCTCATGCCTTCGACTTTTACCTCTTCTCCGCCCGGACGCAGACCGAGCAAAACAGGGTTATCTTTTTCATCGAAATCAACTTTCAAGTTGGCAAATGAGCCTTTGGTCAAGCGGGAAAAATATTCCCCGGACTTCGTGATCACCGGGCTCTGGTTTTCTTCCCGGTAGCGGTCTATTCCCCGGCGCAGCACTATGGATGCAAGGCGCAGGCGCAGGTAATCTTCGGTTTGACCCTTTAGTTGAGCAAGCATGCCTTGGGCATTTTCTGCCGCATTTGCCGCTTCTTCCGAGGCGCCTTTGACCTTTTCTTCGTATTCTTTCCTGGTTGCCCCGAAGTTACGGTTTACTTCTTCCTTGGTTTCGCCGATTTCTTCAAGTTCCTTCTTTAAAGCGTTTATTTCACCGGGCAGTTCGTCACCGTCAACCCCGTCCGTTTCTGCTATTATCTCCTCAAGCTGCAGGCCGCCTCCCAGGGAAAGCAGCTGTTCTTCAACATTTTCGAGGTTCTCCCGCAGTTTTTGGAGGCGGTGGGCTTTTTCTTCCATCTCCGGCAGTTCCGATTCATCCTTACAGCACGCCTCCCTGATCAGTTCTTTCAAGGCCCGATCGGTTGCCTCGATCTCTTCATCCGCTTTTTGGGCAGACTCTTTCGCTTTTTTGATCTGCTCTTCCAGGCTGTCCAGCCTGTCCTTATCGCGTCGTGTTTTAACGGCCCTGGCCTGGAGCTGTGCTGCGGCCTGGTCTGCCGGCTGGCTGCTTAAATCGGGGGCCATCACTTTTAAAAGCTCTCCCAGCCGAGACTGGAAACCCTGCACGGTACTTTTCATGTTCTGCAGTTTGGTCTGTTTTCCGGCCAGTTCGTCTTTTTTACGGAACAGCTCTTCCAGCTTTTCCAGGTAAGCCGAGGCTGCTGCTATCGTGGTTTGCTCCGGCTGCCTGGCTTCGCTTAATGCGGCTACCCACTTTTCCTGCCATTTTTCCAGATCTGCTTCAGCAGCTTCTATGCGCCGCCGGGCGCTGTCGAGCTCTTTTGCCCGGCTTTTGCATGCTTCCTCAATATTTTTCAACCGGTTTACCGCTTCCCGGTATTTATCGCATACCTGCTGGGCCCTGTCGATGAGCATCTCCAGGGTTTCCGCCGCTTCAGTTCCCGGTTCGCCCAGGTCCTGCAGCGCTGTGCTGATCTCCTGCTTGTGGGTTTCAACCGCCTCACTTAGTTCTTTTTGCGCGGCGCGGTGTTCATTTAACTGCTCCAGCCCGGCAATGATTTCCCGGCAGCTGCCCAGCCAGCTCTGCATTTCAGGCGGGCTTAAGGGTTCGATGTTAGCCAGGGCCCAGGCGGCCTTCCATTCCTCCTTCAGGCTTTCTTTCTTTTGCTGCAGGCCCTCAAGCTGTTCATTTAACCGGCTGATTGTTTCCTGTGACTGTTCAATCGCCGAAAGCAAAAGGGTTTTTCTTTCCACCCGGTTCGCCTCGTAGCGCAGGCGATCGGAGATTTCGTCGCTTTTTGTCACGCTCGATTCGTAGGCTGCGTCCAGCGGTTGGTCCGCGTTGAAGTTCTCTTCTTCTGCTTCGTCCCGCTGTCCTTCCAGCCAGGCCCTGCGGATTAAACGCCAGCCCTGCTGCCGGTGTTCCCGGGTTTTATGCAGTATTTCCTCTGTGGGCACCTCACCGGACAGGCCTCCGCCTTCCAGCTGCTGAAGGCTGGACTGCAGGTTTTTCTCTTCTTCCGTAATTTTATCTGCAGTATTTTGAGTTTCATTATCCATTGCCCTGAAACGATCTTCGAAGGAACGGACAGTCTCGCTAAGCGGTAGCTCGGTGTGCTGCACTTCATAGAGCGTCCCCGTCCACAGGCCTAAGGCTTCTAATTTGTTCTGCAGCTTAATTTCCAGGGCTGCCGCTGCGCTGTTCTTTTTGCCCAACTCTTCTTCTAGGTTTCCTTTTTTTCTCACCCGGTTCAGGACATTTAGAAGGTCGGAAGCATCTCCGCGGGGGGTAATATTTGCTTTTTCTTCAGCCAGATTCTCTAAAGAAAACTCGATCTCGCTGACCTTTTCCCGGGCAGTTTTACAGGCTTGATCAAGGGGCATGTAGTCCTCAGCCAGCTGCCTTATTTCTTTTATCCTGGTGAGCGGCAACCGCAGCGCTTCGGCTTCTTCGATGGTTGAAAGTGATGGGGCCAGGGAACGCAGCAGGGCAGTGGCTGCTGCTTCCAGCTCATTGATTTCCCCTTCCAGGGTGGGAATCTCCTTTACATGGCTGCGGTAGGTATGGAGGCGTTCCTGTAGGGCGGTGATATCGCCTTCATGTTCTAATATTTCCGGGGAAATAGAGATCTGGTCGGTATCATTTTGAAGTCTTTCCAGGTCATTTACGGCCTGCTCTTTGGCCTGGGCAGCGTTTTTGCGCCTGTTTTGCAGCGCGGTGCGTTCTTCCCTGAAGGCAGGGGAGAGCTCGGGCACTACGCCGAGGGCTGCCATCTCCTCGAGATAGCTATTGCGCCGGGCAACGAGCGGCATTGTGTTCTGCAGCCTTTCCAGCTGCGATACCTTTTTGGTGATCTCTTTTTCTTCATCTTTCAGTTTCTCGGCCATGTCTTTCTCGTCGAAATATTTTTCCTCGATCTCTTCCCAGTTGCGGGGTGCGAGGGCAAGCTCGTTAATCTTCTGTTTCAACTCGTAGTATATCTTAAGGCCGCTGTTAATGAGCGGCTTTGAACCGCTCGGCTTATACAGTTCACCTGACTCGTTATCTAATTCGGTGATCACTTCCCGCAGGCCGCTGATCCCTGTTGCCGCCTCAAAGAGGGCTTCTCCGAGCGCCCCCCGGCCCTGGAGGAGTTCTTCCCCGCCCCGGCGCAGGCGGTGATGGTCCATGCCAAACATGACGGTGAAAAGCTCCCGGTTGATGCCGCCGAGGAACTGCAGGAGGACTGCTTCGGGCACGGGGTTGTTTTCCTCATCGAGGAGGGTATTTTTTGTCCCTTTGCGGCGGGTTAGGGTTAGCTCCCCGCCATCGCCGGTTTTTAGGATGGCTTCAATACGCAGTTTATCCGTGGGATAATAATGGGCATCGGGGCTAACGTGGGGTATGCCGTAGAGGAAGTCGCCGACGGCCCGCAGTACGGTGCTTTTGCCGGCTTCGTTTAAACCGTAGACCAGGGTAAAAGCGGGGCTGCTGCCAAAATCAAGTTCAAGATCGGTAAAGGATCCGAATGCTTTGAGGTTGATTTTTTTAATCTTCACCGGCTCTCGCCCTCCTTTTGCAGAAGACGGGAGGCAATCAAAGCTTCTACCTCGGGCAGGAGTTCCTGCAGGTATTTGCTGCCGGCAGCATCCGCTTCACCATCTTTAAATAGCTCTGAGGGCAGGTTGTTGAGGTCGCGTTCCAATTCGGAGCTCAGTTCTACCAGAAAATGTTCATCTTCACTCAGCTCTGCCGCGTATTGCAGCAGGTAAACGATGGGGCTGCCCTGGGGCAGGTCTTCCGCTGCAGCCAGGGGGGTGGTTTTTAGTTTAACTTTCTCAATCCAAACCCGGTTCTGGCCCCTGTCGGCGGTGATAGCGCGCAGATCGTTCAACAGGCGGTCCCGATCGCCGGCTAGCCTGTGGTGGGCGCTGCAGGCACCGCTGATGATTAAGCGCAGGGCTAAAAACTGTCCTTCGTTACGGCTGATGGCCTCATCGATCCCCTGCTCGGTTCGCTCCAGGATTTGATCGTATATTTCGGCGCCGCCGGCGTCTACCAGGCAGGTATCCCAGCGCAGAACATCGAGTGGCCTGAGCGTGAAGGATTCCACCCGCCCGTTTTGAACCTGCACCAGGGCACAGCCCTTCACACCGGTTTCCCTGATGTGGCGGCCCTGGGTGTTGCCGGAGAATACAATCCAGGGGTCTTCACTGAGCGTTTCAGCTTTGTGGACATGACCCAGGGCCCAGTAATCGTAGCCCTTATTTTTCAAGTAGCCGGGGCCGCAGGGGGCGTAGTTTTCGTGCCCTTCCCGCCCCGTAGCGCTGGTGTGCAACAGGCCGATGTTAAAATAGTCTTTGACCGGTTGCGGGTAACTGCGCGATAAATCTTCGTTAACCGCCGGGGTGAGAAAGCCCCGGCCGTGTATGGCCACGCCCAGTTGGTCGAGCTTGATAGTTTCAGGTTTTGATGTGGAAAAATCTATAACGTTGTCCGGCAGGCGGAGGCTGCGGGTGATCTGGCTGGCAGCGTCGTGGTTGCCGCGGACAATGAAAACCTTTATACCCTTTTCCCTGAGCCTGGCCATCTGCGAGACAAAGTAAAGGCCCGTGTTGTAATCGCGCCAGTCGCCATCGTAGAGGTCCCCGGCGATGAGCAAAAAGTCGATATTTTCCTGCAGGGCTAACTGGACCATGTTGTAAAAAGCTTTGCGTGTAGCGCCCCGAACTTGTTCCACTGGCGCCCCCGCGTAACGTTCAAGGCCCAGCAGAGGGCTGTCCAGGTGAATATCCGCAGCGTGTATAAATTTAAAATCCATATAGCACCACCGATTCAAAGTTTTTGCAGCAGGGGGATGGGGTACCTGCTACACCCGGCCGGGCGGGAAACAGACTAGCTAGCGTAGAAGGCAGTC
>PWUG01000229.1 GCA_003562605.1 Syntrophomonadaceae bacterium
GCAAGGGCGGTAAACGCTAACACCTTGATTTCCAACATAGAGGCCTTCCCGGAAGAAAATATAATTGTCGTTTACACCTGTGGAGGAGGATTGGGGAAAGCCTGCATTGCCGGTGGAATAACCCCCTATGAGAAGGACTTGCTGCAGAGGGCCTGGGGTGAAAATGCGATATTTTGCCAGCGGGTAGCCTGTAAAACTTTCGGCCGCATTTACGGGCAGGGCGTATCGGAAGTCGCCGTTGCTCTGGAAACAGCCGCCGCACTGGCCGTAGTGGATACACTAATTAAAACCGGAGCGAATTTTAAGACCTGTAGTGAGGACGTTAATGGAAACTGCGGCTGTTTTATCGGAGGCCATTTGTTGATTAACGGGATTCCTACCGCGGTTATGGCCTCAGTCAATGCCACCGTGGGTGGCATCGGGCCAAACGAAGATCTAGAGGGAAATGTAATCATGGGTTGCAAGGGTGATTTAATGAATGAACTGGGCTTACACAGACTCCCGACTGCTGTAATTGAAAGCAAAGCTTTTGTCCCGCTACATTCGGATAATTTAGAAGAAAAAAGTTTTTGGATCCGGGCTTGTGAAGGGGTGGATAATGAGGTTGTAGCCCGGTGCCTGAAGGAAGCGGCAGAAGAGAGCGGTTACCCTTTTATTTTTAGCAGTGATGTTCTTCCTCTTGATTCGGGAGCGCTGGAAAAACAAACAAATTCCTTTGCCGACAGTATTATCATATTAGCGGAAAGACTGAAAAAAGCTTCTGCAGCGGCCGAAAAGGTCCGGGTTATCTATCAGCTTGTTAAAAAAGTCAGGGAAGATGCTGGAAGTGTTACTTATATGTCTAACCCTCTTCACGATGTGGTTCGGGCAGTCGGGCTTGTTCCTGGAACGGGGGCGATGCTATCTTTGCTCGTTCCTCTTGCAGAGAAGGATCGTTGGAAGATTCCCGTTTTGAATGAGTCAGACCTGGAAAAATACGTATCCGTGATCGCGGCTTTTTGCAAAATCTTGTCAGTTCATGCAAAAGAAGCCGCCCTTCAGCTGGAAGAAAGGTTTTTCTTTCCCAGGGACAGATTTGAAAACCAGAGCGGGGACTTTAAATCTTAATCAATTCCAACCGATACCCCGGTATAAGCTAGTGACTGCCTTCAGAACCCAGGGCGGCAGTCTGTTCTAATTTGTTGAGAAGCACCCCTTCATTTTAGGACCAGAATGTCTTTTCAAGGTCGGTAAATTCTTTGGCCGGACCATCATAGCGGTTACGACCCAAATCAAGGACATAGACGTAGTCCGAGACACCAAGTGCCTGGCGGATGTCCTGGTCCACCAGGATAATAGTTTTTCCTTCTTCTCGCAAGCCAGCAATCAACTTATACATTTCAGCTGTAAGCAGCTTGGCCAGCCCTGCGGAAGGTTCGTCGACCAGCATAAGCTGAGGATCGGTCATCAACGCCCGGCCGATTTCCACCATGCGCTGCTGACCTCCGGAGAGCTCTCCGGCCTTCTGGCGACGCTTCTCCCAGAGGTCCGGAAAGCGTTGGTAATTCTCTTCTATCTTGGACCGCACCCGGGAATGGTCATTGTGGAACGACCATCCTCCCATCTCCAGGTTTTCTTCCACAGTCATATCGTCGAAGATGCTTGGATCCTGTGGGATGTAAGTGATTCCCTCGTAAACCATTTTGTGCGGTTTTATGCCGATCAGGCTGCGGCCGTTGAGAGTGATGGAGCCGTGGTCCGGAGTCAAGAATCCGAAGATAGCTTTCAACAATGTTGATTTCCCCACGCCGTTCGCTCCAAGAATGGAGGTAATGGTTCCTTGCCGTGCCCTCATGTTCACCCCGCGTAGTATGTGTAAATCGCGGTAGTAGCCAACGTAAAGATCTTGGACCTCGACCAGGGCGTCGTTAGTCATGTGTATCTTCCTCCTCCTTGCCCAAGTAGGCCTCTATAACCTGTGGATTATGTCTGACCAGGGATGGCTCGTCATCGGCAATAAGCGTTCCGTTGGCCAGCACCAGCAAGCGTTCGGAAATGTTAAATATAGCTTCCATATCGTGCTCGATGATGATAAAGGCTTTACCCTTGCTGCGTAAACCTTGAATAAAGCCATATATTGTTTCTTTCAAGCGGGGGTGGACACCGGCGAAGGGTTCGTCAAGTATCATGATGTCTGGGTCAAGAACTAAAAGCCGGGCTAGCTCCAGCAGTTTTTTCTGCCCGCCCGATAGGGCCCGTGCATACTCGTTGGCCAGATGTTCGATAGTCAGAAAACGAAGTGCTTCGTAAGCCTTTTCTTCCACCATTGATCTGGATACTCCGCGATCGACAGCTAGTCCTGGGATTAGAAGGTTTTCGAGCACGGTCATCCTCCGAAAGGCGCGGGATATCTGGAACGTTCTTCCAAGGCCTCGGCGGGCAATCTGATACGGCGGTAGACCGTCCACGCGCTCACCCCGCAGGTATATTGATCCACCGGTGGGATCAAAAACACCGTTTAAGACGTTAGTCATAGTTGTTTTTCCCGAGCCGTTAGGCCCGATCAAACCGCAAATCACCGCTTGATCCAGGGTTAAATTAATACCCTGCAAGACGTGATTGCCCCCGAATCTCATATGAAGGTTTTCTACGCGAAGATCGATGATTCCAGGCTCGGATACAACGGCGGATGATTTGGGGACCGGACTAATTTCGGCGACCTGGATACCCGGTGGGTTCTCTGGTGCAGGTGATTCCGTGTTTCTGGTTGTATGTTGCTCAGGTGGAGAAGAGCTCGACGGCACCTCGGAGATACCGGTTTCTCCGGTGCTGGGCGAACTTGGACCGCCTGGATTTCCGGCAGTTGTTTCCGTGGTTTGGTTTTCCATTCCGGCTTCACGGTGGGCCACAGTCTCGCGGCGTTTTTCTTCAAGTCCGCCAAAATATTCAAAAACCGGCATGAGCAGTCCGTTTCGGTAAAAACGAACGGTAAAGATTAAAAGCAGTCCAAAAGCTGCAAATCGCCAGATGCCGGGCTGAAAATCAATTGAGCCGACCAGTAGCAGCCAAATGCCCAGAAGAAGGATTAATCCGCCGGTCAATAGTGAAGGAAAGGTCCGGCGGACTGCTACGGGTATTTTTCGTTCCTTGCCCCGGTTCGAAGCAGATAAAAGTGCTATCGGGCTCCACCCCGTATCGCGCCAAACACGTATCACTTTGAAAAGCGTCCATGCTGCTACGAACAAAAGCAAAATGCCCAGGATCCCTGTGACAGTGGGGCTAAGTCTGACCCGGCGCAGGTATTCCAGCACAAAGACCATGGCCATCGCGGAAATGGCGCCGGCCAGGGGTATCTCTAAGGCGCCGATGACGGCGTAGGCGATGACCAGAGCCATGAAGAGGAAGTCCAAGTTTTCCGGGACAAGGCGCGGTGTGGTATGGAAATAGAAAGAAGCTATCAATCCCACCAGCCCGGATGTTAAACTAAAAACAAAAATTTTAAGCCAGACCACGTTAAGTCCGAGAGATGCAGCGGCCTCATCGTCTTCGCGCATAGCGCGCAGGAAAAGGCCGAAGCGTGAACCGAGCAGCCAGTAAATAACTGCCAGCACACCAAGAAGAGTGGCCAGTATTAAATAATAATGAAGGACCCTCGAACCGCTCAGGTTAATGACGCTAAGAGACATCCGCCCCCCCGTAAAGTCCGATTCAGCGACTATTATCATCCGGCAGATTTCAGAAAAGGCAATGGTGAACAAAGCAAGGTAAGCCGCCCGAAGTCGTAGTAGCAGCACTCCAAGCAGGGTGCCGATCACCAAGGCGAAGAGTATGCCAAAGACGATGCTTACTCCCACACTGCCCCAGAATGGATAGGTGGTGTGCAGCATCTTACCCCAAATGGCGCCGGAATAACCGGCCAGCCCGGCAATAGCTACGTGGGCAAAGGAAAACTGGCCAGCTATTCCCGCCAGCAAGGACCAGGTAGCTGCCAACCCGGCCATGTAAAAGGCCTGTCTGGCCATACTCAGTCGGTAATCTGAATGCAAAAAGGTTTCGGGGCCCAAAAGCAGCGTCAGTAAGAGGACTGCTAGAATCCCCCAGCCTATATATTGCCGTTTTTTCAGCGTTTCCGTGGCCCTGTCAGTACTGGAGATGATGGAATCAGACTGCTGCATCCCGGTAAGTTGTATCATCTATTTTTTCCTCCCCATTAATCCCTGCGGTCGTATTAGCAAGATAATGGCAAATAAAAACAGGCCCGCAGCTGTCTGATAAGTTGCGCTGCGGCTGGGGTCAGGAAAACCGGCTGCAACAAGTGATTCGGCGACACCTAAAAATAGTCCGCCCAGAAGCGTGCCGGGCAGGGAACCGAGTCCGCCAAGGACGATGATTACATAAGCCCGGATCGCGGCCCGGGTGGCCAGTTCGGGTACCGGAAAGTTCATCACCGCCACAAGGGTCGCCCCGGCCATGCCCGTGAGCATAATCCCGATGCCAAAGGCCAGATTGAAAGCCCGTCCGCTATCGATGCCGGTTACCGTGGCCGCCTGCTGGTTCATGGCAACAGCACGAAGGGTTTTGCCAGTCCAGGTGCGCTGTAAGAACCAGATCAGGGCCAGAAATAAAATAAGGCCAATTATGCCGGCAATGAGTATGTCGGTGCGGATCCAGAAATCCCCGATCCTTAAAGTGGAGGGAATGCTTTCCAGTGGCGGACGATCCGTGTAGCGGGGTGCGCGAATGCCGGTGGGGCTGCCCAGAATACCCACCAAAGCATACTGTAAGAAAAGGCCTACTCCGAAGGTAATCAAAATGGCATACTCTTCTGGTCTTTCTATGTCGCCCTTATGTAGTGGCGCCAGCAGCGTTTTCTCGATAAAAAGACCTACAATCAGGGCCAGCACACCGACTACCGGAATAGCAAAAAAAGCATTGACCTCCAGGACTTGGGTCAGTAAAAGATAACCGATAACACCGCCGAACATAAACAGCTGTCCGTGCGCGAAATTAATGATGCCCTGCACGGAAAAAATTAGCGTCAGCCCTACAGCCATGATGGCATAAACAAAACCCATGGCCAGCCCGTTCTGAACTTGATTCAAAAGGTAAAGAGGATTGGTGACCAGCGGACTGGTGGGGTAGGCGAGGCTATAAAAACGAACCAATTCATAAGCTAGAATCAAAGCAGGTAGCCAAGTCCATAGGAACGGCCTATGCCGTAGATCTGGGGTGCGCAGGTATAAGTATATTAATACCAGCGGGCCCATGGCCGCTCCCCACAGAGTGGCAGCCATACCAGCTAGGCGGGGATCCAGACCCAACTTCCGGTAGCGGCGAGGCATTACTGTAGCGCCGACCACCGCCCAGAGCGGGCCAGCAGCAATAAGCCAGATCAATAAGAGAGACACTTATAATTCCCCTTTGGAAGCGGCGGCGGTCCACACCAGGCAAAGCCCGGACGGACCGCCGCCCCACTTCAGTTATTTCTAATGCGTTAAGAGCGCATCACCGTTGTATCGGGCTGCGGTACTATTCCAGACGGTACTATTATTTGGGCTGGATAAAGGCTTTGCCTTCAGTCTGCCGCGCTTCCGGCCAAATTACCGCTGCTTCTGCCAGCGATTGACCTTTTTCAGTATATTGCATTATCTGGGCGGGTGGGTTGGGCCACTGGTGCCACAACCAACTTGGTTCGCCCTCTGGCACGGGGTTGGTCGAATTGTATGGGAATTCGTACTGACCTTGCGCGCCAACAAAAGTAGTGTTTTCCAAGGCCGCTACTACAGCTTCCGATTCGGTGGTGCCGGCGCGCTCTATGGCGTCGGCAATCAGGCGCAGGGAGTCGTAGGCCTCCAAAACCCAGCTCTTGGGTGATCCGCCAAACTCTTCATTGAAGCGTTCAGCCACCGAGCGCGTCATTTCGTTATACTCCGCGGGAGGAAGCCCGATTGAAATAAAACATGCTCCAGCACCGTCGGGCACTGCACGCCAGAAAGCTCCGTAATCTTCAGCGACTTGATCAACCTGGACTATGTCGGCCAGGCCAACTTCAAAAACGTTCTGTGCCACAATGTAGCTGGATTCGCCGGTGACGGTGATCAATAAGGCGTCGGCATCTCGATGTTCTTCAGCCAACCGACCTACAATAGCGGAGTAGTCTTCTTGCATCAACTCCACCTGGACGGAGGCTATTTCGATGCCGGCTGCTTCCAATTCTTCTTTATTGGCACTATGCTGGCTAAGGCCAAAATCGGTAGCCTCAAAAATCTCGACTACCTTGTTCACATTTATTCCTTCGATCAACCAATCTGTAAGCAGGGCGCCGACGTAACTGGAAGTAGGTGCGATTCTAAAAATAGTCGGCGGATTGGGCGGAAGATTTGGGTTGTCCGGGTCACCGCCTGTGATTGCATCGGCCCAAGTTTCGGCGAATATAACCGGGATGGCAGCCTCGTTGAAGACCGGGATCATTGCCAGGGCTGATCCGGAATGATACTCGCCCACTACAGCCACAACCTGATCTTCGGTGACCAGCTTTTCAGCCATCGAAGCTGCCACATCAGGCTGGTTTTGGGTGTCGGCGAAGACTATCTCGATTTGTTTGCCCAGCACTCCACCGGCTTCGTTAACATCTTGGGCCGCCGTTTCTATGGCCCATTTCATCTCAAGTCCAGCCTGGACCGCTCCGGGCATGGATAGGGGGCCGATACCGCCTATAAGGATGACATCCTCGTCAGGCGGAGGTAACTCATCGTCCGCGACTTCATCATCAACGGCACAACCGACAATAGTTAAAGACAAGATGACCAGTAAAGTCAGCCCAAAACAGAGCCATCTGCGTTTTCCCTTTCCGGTTTCAATATACCTGAAAAAACCTGACATCTAGTTAACCCTCCTTCTAAAATTCCTTTAATTGGTAACAAATACAGTCGCCTTTTTATAAAACAACCACCTCCATTCTAAATCTTTTTACAGGCCTCAAGTACGGTCTCAACTGCAATAATTCGATTGACTGTAGTATTCGTTAAATAGAATATTATTACAGTATCTGGTAACTCTCACTTTTTGTAAAACGATGAGTAATTTGATGTTTAATAATTGACTTTCAGATAGAATAAAACCAGATTGAATAAAAATAAAAGCCCCTTAGTGTTAGTTAAGGGATAGCGAAAAGTAATTTTATGAAATCGGTTGATCTAATATTAAAATAGTAATATTAAAACACTCAAAGACCATTATGACTAAAATACTTAATTTTTTTAGTCCCTTTTTTATTTGATTATGTATAAGCATTGTATTTTTGGTATACTTCTTTTTTCTAACTATTAACACTTTTGAATAAATTATATACTTATTTAGTTGGCAGGTCAATTAAAATATATTGGTCATTAACAAAGGTGAGTCTAAAAAAGGTTTAACTGCTATCACCAGAGTTAGAAACTTCATTGTTAAAGAAAAGCCGGGAAGCCCCCGGTATTAATATGACTAAACCAATAAGCATAGATAAGTAGCATTATTCTCCTAGCGGCACTTGGGTAAACGCTTCCCCCCTTACTTGCACGTGCCCGGGGCTTGCTTCGTATCCGGGTCGGGAGCGGGGAGGGGCGAGAAGACCTGTGAGTTCAAGTTCGCTAATGTGATTCCTCGTCAGACTGGACTTCGTTATTAGACTGCGGTTGATTAGATCAGAATACTTGGACACTGGGAAATAGAAACCATTGGATAAGTAGTATCAGCGTTACAATCCTAATAAATAGTGAAAAACCCATAAAAAAAACGTATCTCAATTGCCAAGCTTGGGTCTGCTCCTTCGACAGATCACCGATTTTCTCAGTTAGCAGGAAACCTGGAATGTTTCGAAAGAGGTCATAAAGTAAAGTGGCACCAAGAAAGGTTGCTAAAATCCAGCCGAACAATGCTCCGACAGATTCAATAGTTGGGAAAAGACTGACTAAACCTTTAAGAGCGAGCACTATTAGCAGGAAAAAAATCGCGAGTTTTATTTTGTCCTCTTTTCCTGGCGTTGAAAATAATAATTGCCAATGAGATTAAAAGTGATTAAAGCACCAAGCACCACCGCAGGCCACAACTCTCCAATCATCGCCAGTATCACAGTTATTATGATAGCAATTACAATACCGAAATTTGGCCACAAAGCGAACAAAGCTAAGGCTGCCAGTAGCCAGTGTCCCTTGATGGCAAGGTATAGAGAGATACCAATAAGAACGAGCAATTTCAAAATCACAAGCCTTCTCCTTTTATACTACCTAACCTTGACGAGTCAAAACCATAATAAAAGCAGGGCTTCAAAATGTCCCTTGTTGAATATTGAATATATCGATGCTTAAACGACTGCCTTAATAAGTCTTGCCAAATTAATTAAACACGCAACTCGTAAGGGCCTATCATTTGAGGGGGAACACGTGTACATTGAATATTCTAACTTCTCTATCGCTGTCGTATATTCCTGCCCATTTTTCACATAAGTATATAAACTTCGCCATCCCTTTATTGCACATAGATCCCTACCCCCATGCACGTTTATACGGGCTTGGCAGATAAAAGGCTATGCGTGTAAACGGGTAACGCATACGTATGGTTGGCAATGCATTTAACAGGCATGCTAGATGTTTACCAATCTGATCTGTAAGGGCAAGTTAATTTGTCTTATTTCCCCGCTTCTGGTATTTATTTTTACATAATAGATACTCATGCTTAACCAAACCAAAGTTTTGGTACTTTATTTTACGGACCTATCATCACCAGGCTTCAACTATTCTTAACACAACTATCCCAGAAATAGAGCATCCCCATTTTCATCCTTCTAGTGGTGCCCCCCGCTTGTAGGGGCATGGTGGTTGATTTTGAAAATGTAAATCTGGCAAAAATAATCCTTTAATGGAGTGGAAATATTTTCATCCCTTGATGGTGAAGTGAAACTTCATGGCTGTATTAAAATCCATAATTATATTAGTGAATATTTGTGGCATGTTTGATGAAAATATGGTATAATAATTCTGCAAATTAGTGGGAGAACTGGTAAGCTAGAATAAGTGCTTTTAACTCATTTACAAATCAGATAGCTATATATATTGACTAAATTTTTTAAGACCGGAGCTCTCAACGGTCTTTTTTAAATTCCATAAGGTAAATGTAAACTTATTATAAGAATGAATGAAAAGCGATGACATGAGAATATATCCGAGCTGTTTTAAGTGCATTTAAGTATTTCGAAAGGGTGGTTAACATGTCAAAAGTGATTATTACAGCAGCAATCACTGGATCAATTCACGTTCCAACCATGTCCCCACATCTGCCTATTACACCAGAGGAAATCATTGTTGAGGTTGAAA